>CAYMER010000190.1:0-15087 GCA_964389345.1 uncultured bacterium
GACGGAAGGAAATGTTGGTCACGATCCCAAGGAAACTCTGGAAAATTATGCGGCCCAGGCTTCTTTACTTAAGCCTGAAAGCACGGTTTCTTTGGCAGTTCCCAAAGCGGCCCCTGTGACCTCTCCGGGAGTCACCGGAACAGAGTCTGAGGTCAGTCCGGTAGTCACCACCCCAACGGAACTTGTAGCCAGCCCGGCAGTTTCCAAGCTAGTGCCTGTGGCGCAACCGGTGGATCCTGTGATCGCCCAAGCCCAAAAAGCGGGATTTTTGCCGGGGACTACGCTTGAACTGGATTTGAAAAATTCCAAAACACTCCCGGGATCCTTTACGCTTGAGGAACTTCCCGGGAAACTGGAGCCGCGTGAGACTGACTTTGACGCCTTTGGTTTCGGAAATCCGGCGCCGGACCAAAACCGTAACAGAGTGTGGGGCTCTATCGTCTTCAAGCATGGGAAAGGGGAGAAAGGGGAATGGCTTAAGAGCCGGCTCCGGCAGATCTATCCGGCCGGAGATCAGGAACCGCATTTTCAGATAACGATCGCGCGCTACAAGGTCGGTACGATGAACAGCGGAACCATGGCTTTTATCACGCCCGTTCCTTCTCCCGTTCGTTCCGAAGCGCGCTTGCCCGCCGTCGCTTCAGTGGCGGGGGCGGCGAAGAAAAAAGAGCTGTCCAGTTCGTGGAAATTGACGGGGAGCCAGAGGCAAATGGCCAATAAAATGAAAAAAGGCCTTGTTCAGCTTCCGGACGACGAATTGGTCGAACTTTTGGATCAGGTCCCGGTGGGGGATAACGAACAGCTCGTGGACGAGGTCATAGCTGAGTTTGAAAAAACAGGAAGCATTCCGGGTAAGAACAGGGCATTCGTCGTCGAACGGGTCGCTATCTGGCTTGCGTGGAAAAGGGAAAAACAGGATTCAAAGACGGAATTGTCTTTTACCGGCAAGGTGGAGGACATGCTCGGGAAAGCGCTTTCATCCGGATCGAACCGGGAGATCGTGATGATCCCGGGGGAGCCGAACCGCATAACTTATACGAGGGATTTCCTCGAGGAGAACCGGACGGCTCTGACCGAGATGCTCCTGGAGTGGCTGAAAGCCAAACAGAAGGCGTCCCTGCAGAAATTGAACGGGGATGCACTAGCGACCGGCGTTCCCCTGCGCGACTTTCTTCCCGTGAAAACGGGGCTTGGTGAAAGCCAATACGAGGTCCGCTATCTTCTCGCGTGGGGAGTATCGCTCGAAATCCTCAGTTTTACGAAGATCATGGCTCGCGGAAGATCGGTGGACGCCCTTGCCGTTGACCGTGAAATGTTGAAAACATTCCCTCTACCGCCTCTCGCGGCGCTCGTGGCCGGAAAAGTTGATGGTAGCGGATCCGCGACTGTTGTTGCGCCCGCAGCTCCTAAGGGGACCGCGGAAAAGGGCAAAGACGGTGAAACCGTGCGGAAGTCTCTGGAAGAATTCCTTGAAAAGGCCCTGGGAGGTATCCGGCCGCCGTTCATCTGGAGAACGAAAAAATACGAAGGCAATGTGACGGCGGAGCATCTGGCGGCCCTGGTCCGGGAGGGATTTTTCGGAGGCCGTAAGGATGTCGAAGCTTCGCCTGAGCGTCTGGCGGCGGGCATCCACTTTCTCGTCCGGCTTTTGACGGACACGATGACGAAGCGATGCTCAGATTTGAACGTGCCCACCGGGAATCTTCTGAACGGGCTTTTCGGGAGAATCTACCGCGTGGCTGACGACAAATACGCCGTAGCGCTTGCAGGTGCGGATTATAACGCTCTGCGAGCACAGGAAGAATCGGCATGGAAGGCATTCGAACACCTGAACCGGGACCTGCTCCGGGACCTGTTTGCGATGATCGGCGAGGTCCTCGTGACTCTAGCCGGGGAAGTTCGCAAACAGTACGGCAACGATTCCGCCGCCTCGGAGACCGTTCAGGATATCTATCTGGAGATCGAGTCCTCGGACGGGATCATGAGGTCTTTTGTGCCCGGGCGCGGGCAGTTGACGATATCCGGTTTCGACGCGTGGCAGCATTTGAGAGAGAGTTGGAATGCTTTCCGGCGCGAAATCACGGCCGCTTTGGGCACGAAACCCACGACAACGTCCCCCACGCTCTCCGGTGATACGGAATCCGGTACGTCGCTAATGGAACCGCGCGAAACAAGAATGGTCTCGGTCGTTCCCAGCCCGGGAAAAGGGAAAGTGGTCTTTCATTTTCAGCCCGGGAAAGCGGATATGGATCTGCCGGTCGCGGAAACAATCGAAAAGGTTCTCGCGAGGACAGGCCATAAGCCGTCTGATTTTGAAAAGGTGACGATTGTTGTGGATTATCGCAACTTGCACAGCCATCCGTATACCCATTTTGATTCTTTCGCGGGTTCCCACCAAGGCATGATCCTGCGGAACATTTACAACATTTCCTTTGAGGGTAAGTTAAAAACAGATCTCAAGCCGGCATCCGTCCCCGCCACACAACCGGCGGGCAAGCGTTCCGAAGCGCGGGCGGAAGAGACGGAAAAGATCATTTTGTCCCAGGGGATCGAAGTGAGAAGCGCTGTAGAAGTTCAAACGCCGGCTCCGATCTCTCTAAAGCAACAAAACATATTATTGGTCGACCTGGCTTCTCCTAGGCGCGAAATCAACGAGGCTTTGGGCGTCGAAGTTGTTGCCGGGGCTTTAAGAAGAACTTACGCCGAACATGCAAATGTGCAAATCGCGGATACGCAATTTGGCGATCCTGTGGAATCCATTCTGGAAAGGGTCAAAAGCGAACACATCGATATTCTCGGTCTTTCAGTCAAAATAGGCAGCTATGAATCCGCCAAGAAGATCCTGGATGCCGTTTTTTCAGACAGATTTAGTGCCGCGGAGCGGCCGTTAATTGTTTTAGGGAATACTCTCGCGACTTTTGCCCACCGCAAATTATTAGAACAATATAAAAATATCATCGTTGTCGTCGGGGAGGGTGAAGATGCCATGCTCGGCATTGTTAAAGTTTTCATGGAAAAAGTACCCATCGAAAAAAGGAAAGACCTTCCGTTTGTGATTGAGGCATTGCTGAAAGAAAATGTGCCGCACTTGGCGCTCAACAGGAATGGGAAGAAAGTAGAAACTGCTCGGGAACCCGTTGATCTAAGCTGGGCCGGTATGCCTGCAAGAGATACCTTGAAGGAAGTTGTTCGCCGAGGAGGGATTGTTACAATCGAAGGCAGCAGAGGATGTCCTTGGGGGGTCTGTAAGTTCTGCGCTGCCAGGCATCGGTTCAAGCAATGGCGGCCCTTCCCGATCGAAAAGGTCATTGAAGAACTGAAGTATCTTTCTCGCCAGGGTGTCAAGAATGTTTATTTCGTCGATGAAGATTTTGTGGGCCCCGCAAATAAGCGGGCAACCGAATTAGCAACAGAAATCCTCGCAGCCAAGAAAACCGGCGCCATCGATCCGGCGATGCAATTTTCGATGTCGACGCGGGTTGCCGCCATCTATCGTTCCGGAAGAACTAGCGAGAAAAATCAGGCGAACGAGGCTCTATTCCGCCTGCTTCAAAAGGCAGGGCTTGATATCGTGTTTTTGGGCATCGAATCAGGTTCCGATAAGCAGCTGAAAAGATTCAACAAAGGGGTTTCCGCAAAAGAGAATGAAAAGGCGGTAGCTATTTTGAAGGAGTTGGGCATCACAGTCGAACCGGGTTTTATCATGTTCGATCCCGATATCACTTTAACGGAGTTGAGGGAAAATATCGACTTTCTTAAAAGAACAGGTCTGGCCAGCACGACTTCAAAAGTAACGGGTGCTCTTCGCGTACAGGCGGGAAGCGCATTCGGAGATATTAAACAGCTTGCGGGCGCTGTTCTGGATATCGACTCGCTCTCTTATCCGTCCGAATTTAAAGACGGAGCCGTTTCCAGGATATTCGGATATTTTAAGGAATGGGAAGACGGGACTAAAAACCTGGTTTACAGTCTGCAAGGCATAGCGAGAGGAAATGAACCGGACAAAGAACGCAGGAAGGCGGAGGAATTACTCATAAAGCTTCGAAAGATGAATTTTGATTTTCTAGATGCTTGTGTGGGAATTGAGGGAGACATTTCAAGGATTGATGGTGTCAGGGCGGCTGCTTCATCGGAAAAGGATAAAATTCTTGCGGAGATATCCGATGCGATTGCTAAAGGCTTGTTCCAGGACACGGAAGGATTTGTAAGAAAGGAGTTGGAGGGATTGAGAACGGCGTCTGCCACAGAACCCGTTCGCTCGGAAGCGCGGATGCTGCCACTGCTGCTTGAAAGCGGGGAGATTGCGCAGCGGGTGGAGGACCTTCTCGGCCGGGCGAGCAATGCGGAAGAAGTCGCCCGGATGCACCGGGAATATATTTATAAAGGCTATTCCGCACAGGCGATGTTCATCCAAGGGCTTTTGGAGAGCTACCTCCAGGTCTCCGATGATGCCGCCGAGGTCCTGAGAAATTGCCGCGCCGGAGCCAGGTACCTTATCGCGAACGCCAGGATCAAGCCGCTTCACGAGGAGTTCTTCCGGTGGGATGAAAAGGCCATTCAAACGGTCGCGGCCGTTTTGGAACAGCGGTCCCACGAAACGGCGAGGGGGAGCGACGCCATGGCTTTTGGGAAGGTCCGGAGCGTCTTCACGGGGTTCTACGGGAAAATGCGGGGGCAGAAGATCGCCGAACAGAAAGCGAAGAACATCGCGGGACTTTTGACGCTTGCCTTCGCGGCCATGAAAGAGACCGATTCCCAGAAACGGATCGCGGCCATTGAAAAGAAATTCAAAGAATATACCGCAACCGGTCTGCCGCCTTTTGCCGCGGCCCTTTTCACGTTCCTCTTCTATGCGCCGCATGAGCGTTGGCATTCGTTGTCCACGAAAGAGAAGTTCCCTGATTTTTACGAGAAGGTGGGGCTTTCCGAAGAAATGGCCGCCTTTTTCACGGCGGCGGTCAAGTTCACGCAATATGCGGGGAATGAGAATGTTTGGGCCAACTATGACCGGATGTTCCAGGGGCATGTTGTGGATCCGAGAGTTCCCGCGAAAGCCACCCCGGTTTACAAAAACCCGGATCTTCGCGCCGATCAAATGGCTGTTCTCAACGCGGTCTTCATGCTCAAGATCTTCCAAGCGAAAGAAACGCGGAAACTTGTCTTGGTCGCGGACCTCTATAATGAATACGGGGCTCTTTTGAGGCAAGGCGCCTCGCCCTGGGAAGCGACCCTGATCCAGTTCGTCAATGCCCTTTATCCCAGGATCACGCTTGGGGAGCTCCTCATGCCGAAGACTGTCCGTTCCGAAGCGCGGGCGGAAGAGATGGAAAAGATCATTTTGTCCCAGGGGGTTTCGGAGGCTCGAGTTTCTCTTGCCGGGCAATTGGCGGCACTGAAGGGCCGGCTCGTGCATCCGGGAGCGGTGGTGAGATCTTCCGAAACATCCCAGAACCCCAACCCCGTTGAGACGGGTGATTTCGGACGTCTTTACAATGAATCCCTCCTCATCCAGCGGGCCGGACAGGAATTTACGCGCATTACGGTCCCGGTGCCCTCCGATGGAACACTTCAAGATGTTACATTCAGCTTGGAGCCTGTTACCGAGGGGAAGGATCAGATCCTGGCCGCCGCGAAATGGTTGATCGAAAAAGCCCTCAAGGTTTCTCCGGAACCATGGAAAGGTCTTTCTTATCAAGCTTTTTTCAACAATCAAAAACCCGGCGCTCGGTATCTTTTCCTTCTAGCCAGCGGGAAACATCTCAAGTTGTGGAATTTTCCGGCGGACCATTCCGGACGTCTCGTCAGGATCAACTACCGCGCCTTCGGCCTCGAACCGCCCCAAACACAACGCTCCGAAGCCCGCTCAACGGACGTTGAGCAAGGCTCGCCTGAAGTTCAGACGGCGAGGGCGTTGACGAAAGACAAGATTCGGACGGTGGATCAGGCGGAGTGGTTCTTCCCGGAAGACATTGATCGTACACTTGCCGGACTTGCCGCGGTGATTCGTCAGGCAGAAGCTGAAAACAAACCGATCCGCCTTGCCGCAGTTTCGAATTCACCCGATCAGGACACTTTGCTGGAGATGTTCGGGTTTGTGACGGCCACGCCGCGTGCCGATGCGGAACGTGCTTTGATCTCAGGATTGCCGGCGCGTCTGCGGAGTGATTCTGCGGTGATCCCCGTCGTACGGGGGGATCAAGTGTCCTTTTCTTTTAGTAATGGAGCAACTGTTGCTCTGACTCTTTCAAAAGGACCCAGCGTAAAAACCTTTCTTGAGTGGGTCGCCGGCCAGCTGTCCGCCAACCAAAGACAGATCGGCGTGGACAGCTTCGCGGGGATGATCTCAAAAAACCGTTTTAGTTTGCGCGACCGCCTTCCGTTGACTTTTACGTTGATCGACACGGCAGTTTTGGCGCAAGAGACCGGCGTGGAGTTGGCCGCAGTTCAAAAAGCAGTCGTAATGCAGGCGGAATACGATAAACTTCCGGCCGTCGAACTCATTGCAATGCCTGCGCCGCAATCCGTTGTCGTGTCAACAGTTCCGGAGGTTCAGCAAAAAATCCGTGAACGTCTCGGGCGTTTCTCTCAGGAGATCGCGCGGCTCAGACAAGGTTTTGCTTCGCCGCAAGCTCTTCAGGCATTGTCGGCTGATGTGGGCGCCCTTGATCAGGCGATAAAGAATCTTTTGGTCCAGGCGAGAAAACGTCAGATCCTGGCTTCCCACGATGAGATCCAGCGGTTGGTGTCGCAGAGTCCGGATTTGAAAGGAATTTCCTTGAATGCGGGCATGATCGAAAAATATTTTGGCGAAAAGGCCGATCAAATGGCCGCTGTAGCAGTAGAGGCAAATCTCAAAAAAGTGACCCTGGGCCGCGACGTATTAAAGGGGGTTCTTTCCGGGATGGACCAGATCGAAAAGAGCACCGCGGTACTTCAAAGTTCGAAGAAAAAGGTCCGCGGGGGAGACCTGGCGGCACTGGTCGAGCAGATCGGATATCTGCACCAGATGATCGATATCTATTTAAAATTCCTGGGCACGACAGCGTTAGAGAACCCTGGATTTACCGTTCCCGATGACGTTTTGAATCGTTTGTGGTTTTTGACGGGTGCGCTCGGTGCCTTGAACCGCATTGCACCGCTTTTACTAGGTTTCGTTGAGCGGAGTCACAAAATGGCGGGCGAACGCCAGTTCGCTTATATTGGCGACAGAGCCGAAGGATTGCCGTTGGAAAAAGATCTTTCCGAAGGGCAAGTTCTCCGGGCCACCCAAGCGTTGGAAGAACTCAAACGGCATCTGGACGATGCTTTTGCAGAGCTGGGATCTGCGCAGCCGGAAGCTTACGTCCCCCTGGTGAGAAACGTCCTGAAAGATCTTTCAGATGAGGCGTTGGCCTTGAACCAAAAACGGCCGATGTCGGGCATGGAGATTGTGATGTTCGGTTATCGTGTGTTGGCATGGTGCAGATGGCTCTCTAGGCCTGAAGGTCAAGGCTACCACGAAATTTTTAGAGGCAATAATCCTATGAGTTCGGTTCCGTCGCTTGCGCTCCAGCTCCCGATGATTTTCTTGGAAGAAAGCGCTTCTTCACCGGAACGTTCGGAGATGCGGACCGCGTCTGTTGCCGTTCCGCCGCTTGTGGTTCCGATCCCTTCCGCACGGAGTACGAAGTACGGAGTACGGCGGCAAGACTTGCCGAAGGAAACTCCGTACACCCTACACGGTACACCGAACACTTTTTCAGAGACGATTGTGACTAAAATTACGTATGACGAATTCGTTGCGCGGTATACGAAAGAAAGCGGCGCGTCGGAAGAAGCGATGCGGAAGGTGGTAAAAATGCTGAACGGCATCGCGCCGCTTCAGGCCAACGACTATAACGCGATCGAGGCGTTTGCGCGTGAGTTCATCCTGGATTCTGTTCAGCTTAAGGACGCCCTCAAGCTGGTCGAGGCCAAACGTTTCGCCGACGCGCGGGCGCGTCTCGGCGTGAAGACCCTTGAGGGTTATGAGGCGCTCATCCTTACGAAAGAATTCGCGTTCGATCAAAAGAAGTTTTTGGCGGCCCAAAAGGTGTTCGGCGGTATGCGGATCATCATTCTTGCAAAAGAAAGCGAGCTGAACCAGACAGACCGCGACTTCCTTTTGAGACTTCCCGAAGCCGATAGGCCGCTTTTCCTTTCGATCGATCTCATGGGGAATCGTCCCGGAGAACTTTCAGGAGTAGCCGGAAAACTGCTTGGCAGGGAAGCTGGAAGCCGTGTCCGCCTCAAGGCCATGGCCGAGACGAATGATTCGGCTGCCGTTCTGCTGAAGGCGCAGCTCAAGGACGACGCGATCCTGATGACTTCCAAGGACAGCGAGAATTTCTTTGCCGCCGCCGGCGTGACCGCTTTGATCGACCGGATGCGCTCCGAACTCCGCGCCACCTCCCAAAGCGCCTAAACCCAAAACACACACCGGGTGTGTGTTTATGGTACAATCCCCTCATGCGAAGAAAATGCGGCCTGGTGACGGGCGAAATTTATCACGTTTTCACGAAAAGCATCGCGGGATACACCGTTTTTAACCGGGAAGAAGACTTTGGGCGTATTTTGGAGGTCTTTCGTTATTATCAGGTCGAAAAACCGCCACGGAAATTTTGCGATACTCTCCGTATGGTCAAAACAGAGAAGCTTGGCCTGAAAGAACATGTCCTGAAGATCACAGACCAAAAGCCCCGCCTCGTTCAGATTATCGCCTACTGTGTCATGCCCACGCATTTACACTTCATCCTGAAGCAGCTACGGGATGGCGGTATTGAAACATATATGCGTAAGATTCTGAATAGTTATGCGAGATATTTTAACGCATTGCATCAAAGGAAGGGGCCTCTTTGGGAAGGGCGTTTTCAGAATGTTCGGGTTGAAACGGACGAACAGATGGCGCATTTGACGCGTTATATTCATTTAAATCCCGTCACGGCTCACCTGATTGAAAGTCCGGAGAATTGGCCGGTATCTTCCTACTCGGAATACTTAGAAGAAATGCCATGTGAGAAATGCCTCTGCGAATTCAAGGGCCTGATCAATATGAAGCCTGAAGCTTATCGGAAATTTGTTGAGAATCAGATCTCTTATCAGCGGGAGCTTGCCAAAATAAAGGCACTGCTCCTGGATTAACCCAAACACACACCCGGTGTGTGTTTTTGGTGAAAGGATTGAAAAATGAAGATCCGAGTCGGCCACAGCCCCGACCCCGATGACGCTTTCATGTTCTATGCCCTAGCGCATGAGAAAATCGATATGCGCGGTTTCAAGGTCGAGCATGTGATCGAGGACATCGAATCCCTGAATCAACGAGCCCTCAAAGGCGAGCTCGAAGTCACGGCTGTTTCGTGCCATGCGTATGCCTACCTGGCGGATAAGTATGTTGTCATGCGGTCGGGGGCGAGTGTCGGCGATGGGTACGGCCCGATTCTCGTACGGCGGAAGGCGTACGGCGAGGCGAAAGGAAAAAACGCCGTACTCCGTACACCGTACCCCGTACAAAAAGTAGCGGTGCCCGGTAAATTAACCACTGCCTATCTCGTTCTTCAACTCTACGGGAAAGCAGAGAATGAATCTCCGTACGCCGTACTCCGTACGTCGTACGAGCCGGTTTTCGTTCCTTTCGACAAGATCTTCGATGCAGTCAAGTCCGGCCAGGCGGATCTCGGGCTTATCATCCATGAAGGTCAGATCACGTATGAAAAGGAAGGAATGGAGTTGGTGGTTGACCTTGGAAAATGGTGGCATGAAACGACCCAGCTTCCGCTGCCGCTCGGGATCGATATTATCCGCCGCGATCTTGGGGCGGAGACGATCCGCTCTTTCACAAAACTCTTTAAAGAAAGCATCGAATATGCCTTGAACCATCGGACGGATGCCTTAGAATACGCGAGCCAATTCGGCCGGGGGATCGCGGAGGACCTGAATGATCGCTTCGTCGCGATGTACGTGAACGACCGCACGATCGATATCGGTGCGGACGGGGAGGCTGGGTTCCGTCTTCTTCTTGATAGGGCTTATGAGCAGAAGATTATTCCGCATAGGGTAAACTTAGAGTTTGTTTAGCAGAAGTAGGTAGTAGGTAGAAGGTAGTATGTAGAAAAACCCGTCAGTTTTTAACTACCTACCACATACCACCTACTACCTACCATTCACAAGGTGATAACCGTGGGCAATGATGAATTACGTATCCAAACCGTAGAGATCGCTAAAAAGCACAAAGCCAGCTGGATCCAGCTCGGCCAGCACCTGTTCTCCATTTATAAGAACAAGCTTTATAAGGAATGGGGCTATCCGGCTTTTGATAGTTACTGCAAAAAAGAGCTCGGGATCCGGGACACGACCGCCTCCAAGCTCATCAAGTCGTATTCCTTCCTCGAAAAAGAAGAACCCCGGATCGTCAAATCCGATTATGCGGAAGACGAAACGCCGCGGAAGATCCCGGATTATGAATCAGTCAATGTGCTCCGGCTCGCGAAGAACAACAAGAATATTCCCACGAACGAATTCGCGGAGCTCCGGAACGACGTCCTCAACGAAGGCAAGGAATGCAAGGAAGTCCGTGCGCAGGTGAAAAGGATTCTCGAGACCCATGCGCCGAAAGAAACGCCGGAGATGAAGGATCAGAAAAGGGGTTCAATCCTGAGGCGGCTGATCGGTTTTCTTAATTCCGCGAAGACCCAGCTTGAGGAAGAAGACCTTGTTCCGGATTATCTTTTGAAGCAGATCGATACGCTTACGCAGAAGCTGGAAGATCAACTGAACTAAAAACGTATGTAGTAGATGGTAGGTAGTATGTAGAAAAATCGATCCACTTCACGCCCACCTACCACATACTACCTACTCGTTTTTCTTTTCGTTCGCGCATCTTCGAAACTTTTTCCCCCGCGATCATTTTTTCTTTTTTAATACGCGGCCACTCCTTCACTTCACATTCTCTGATCAGAGCGCTCGACCGGTCGCCGCATTTCTCAGAATAAAGTATCTCCACGGGACCGCGGGCGCGGGTGTACCGGGAGGCTTTGCCCGTCTGATGCATTTTAAATCGGCGCTCGAGGTTGTTGGTGATCCCGGTATAAAAGGATCCATCGCAGCACTTCAGGATATAGAGGGACCACTTGCCCGGGCTTTTCCCTCGCGTGGCGGGACCCCGCCGATTTTCGGCGGTGGCTTTCTTCCGGCCGGTAAGCTTCTTTTTTTTCTTCGCAAGCCCTGCGAGCATTCTTTTATAGGTAGGATGCATCTAAATAGTCGTAAGGAGTACGGCGCCGCGCGTACGGCGTAAAAGCTTTTTCCATTTTGCCGTACACCGTACGCCTTCCTCCGTACTCATTTTTTGAATTTATGATGATACTTTACGGTCACGACGACGACGCTGGTGAAGAAAATAATGTTCGTCCAACCGAAGGCGCGGAAAGCAATATCCGGGGAGGTCAGGGCGGCGGGGGACATCAGGAGGATACAGATCCAGACGCCGAAGACCCAGACCAAGCTGATGTCGTCCGCAGACTTCCGTTTTACGATCCTCATGATGAGAGGAATATTAAAAAGGGGAAGCACTGCTCCCGCCCAAGCGCTGATCTTATAAAGAATTTCCATAGCGGCTCAATCGTCCGTGGGAAAGTTTTTCAGGAACAATTCATGAAGGTATGGGGCCTTTTCCGCCGGGGCCACGAAGAAAAGCTCATCCCGGCGAAGATATTTTCGCATGGTCAAAGCGCCTTTCCAGTGAAGATAAAAAGATTGCAACAGTGTGAGCCAAACACGGGTGAACTGTTCGGGGGAGATGAAATAAACGGGCCGGAGATCATGCATATCATCCATGGCAAATAATTTCCGGTTGTAAGCTTCCGGAGTCAAACTGTGAGAATAGATCTTTTCGAAAAAGGGCAATTGGGAAAAGAACGGCGGAAGCGAAACAATGCTTGTCGCGTTTCCGAGAGGCCAGCGTGTCGAGTAAGAATCGTGCACAGTGTACAAATATAAAGATCCTTTGATGGCAGGTGTTTTTTGCAAGGCCTCAAGCAGTGCCACGGTGGTGAATTGGTGGTCCGGGTGTGCGTCCGTGAGAGGATTGGGAGTGACGATGACCGAAGGGTTGATCTCCGTGAGGAGGTGCTCCAGAGTTGCGACCAAATTGTTCCAGGTGGGTTCTTCGGGAGCGTTTTTGGGGAGCAGGTCCGACAGGTTGTATTGGCGGAAGGTGTTCAGGTCGAAAGTCTCTGCAAGATGCGAACCGGTCTTCCGGGCGGGGTTACGGAACATATCATGCAGCGTCTCGTCAAAATAACCGAGGTTAAAACACTTTTCCGGAGGGATCCCTCCCCAAAAAGGGATCACAATACTGTCCCATGTCCGGACTTTCCCCTGGAAAAGGGCGTGGTTTTTAGGATCCTTGAAAAATCTTTTATATTTTTGCTTTCCGCCCTCGCCAGCCGTCAGAGTGATGATATAGGCGTCCTGATTATTATAAAGGCCGAAGGCCGCGATCTCGGCGTCATCCGGGTGCGGCGCGAGGATGAGGATCCTCGCTTTCTTGATCTCAGGGTTTCGAAAAAGATAAAGTTCGGAGGCTCCCGGGTTCCAAGCGAGGTGATGTCCTTCTAAAACGATCTTCTCGTTCATGGCCGGAGGCGGAAGAGTTTTGAAAAGAGGGCTCAAATTAAGGTAACGGATCCCACGGCCCGTTTTTTCAAAATATTGACGAAGCACCATTCCGCGATAACGGATCTCAATGTAGGGAAAACAAAAAAAACTCGTCCAGTCCGACCGGACCGCTATTTTAAGAAAAGCTGTGTCCAAGCCTTTTTCTCCCAAAGGCCATTGGAACCCGTCCCGTTCGATCATGACAGGAGAAACAGAACCGGACGGGAAGGCGTAGCGATAGTCGGCGCGAAGGTCGTAGCGGAAGCTCTTGTAATAACGGTGCTCGGCATCCATATAAAAGAAAGCGGCAATAAGCACTGGAATGAGGAGCCACCAGAAGACCGGGAGGATCCTTTTTTTAGGTTTCTGTTGGGTCGTCATAGATTCTTTATCTAGAGGTGTGCGTTGCATCAAGATAGTACGTAATCTTAGAGATTCTTTTTGATTTGTAAAGAGAATTGGCCGGCCAGCGCGATGAGAGTGAGTCAGATCTCAAGAATCTTTGGGAACCGGGTCAGATTCTTGCAGCCTGTTTTTGTGATGACGACCACGTCTTCCAGGCGCACGCCGCCGACGCCTTTGTAGTAGAGGCCCGGCTCCACGGTCACAACCTGTCCCGCTTTCAGGACATCACTGCCCACGCTAATGCGAGGCGGTTCGTGAAGCTCCAATCCGATTCCGTGGCCGGTACTGTGGAAAAATCCCTGCATGCGGCCGTCCTTAACCCCTGTATTGAATCCAAGTTGTGTGAACCTGGCTCGAATGGCTTCATGGACTTTTTTTGTGGCGATCCCGCCGCGGATCATCTTGAAAGCGATTTCCTGGCCTTCTTTCACAGCGACATACATTTTTTTGAGTTTCGGAGACGCTTTGCCGCGGACCACGGTACGCGTGAAATCCGCGTAATAAAGCGTTGTCTCACTACGCGGGAAAATATCCATAATGATCGGTTGATGCGCGAAGAGGGAGCCGGAACCGCGGTGATGAGGATCCATGCTTTGCGCACCGCAGGAGACGATCGTATGTTCACCCGCGCAGCCATTTTCAAGGAGCGTCCTGTGGATAACTTTTTTAAGAGTTTCGCTCGTGAGGATTTTCCCGCGAAAATAAAGTTTACTTTTCCGGATCACGGATCTCTTGAGGACTCGGATCGCCTCTTCGGCGGCTTTTTGGGTGGCGCGTAACGCTTGAGTGATCGCCGCGATCTCGCCGCGGTTTTTGATCAGGCGTTTTTCAAAAAAGACCCCGTTTTTATATTGGATCCGGAGGCCGGCGTGGCGCAGGGGGGCATAGTACTGGACAGGGAAATTCCCGGGGACGAGAACGCTTTTGATCCTTAGTTTTTCCAGGAAATAAAGGACAAGCTCAATGAAGGAACAGGCCTTCTTGTGCTTCCTTTTATATTCTGCGGCGAGACGAGAGGTGGAAAAGACGCTGTGGACACAAGCCTCTTTTTGGGCGCGGTCGATCTCAAGGTCGCTTACCAGAATGTATTTCTTTTCGCCGGTCCGAAGGAAAACGAACGGATCCGGCGCGATGAATTTTGTCGCGTAATAAAGATCCGCATCTTTTTCGCTCGAGGCGATGATTAATAGATTTTCGGGTAGCATAGAGGCACCATTCTATGTTGAACGGGATGCAAGACAATAGATTTTTCCATAACAGACGAGGGGAACGTCGCGCGGGAAGCTGGGAACGAAAAGGGCTATTTCTTTTTTCGGAAGCAGTATCGGAGGGCGAGCCACAAACAGCCGAAGCCGTATTGGAGACTTCTCCAAGGATTAATGGAAGAAGCCCCCGGAAAGTACTTTGTGGGGCAGGAGATTTCTCCTATGCAGTAACCTCGTTCAATGATCTGCGTGAGCACCTGTGCATCAAAAATAAAATCATTCGAATTATTTTTGAATGGGATGCTCTCCAAAACTTCCCGGCGATAGGCGCGATATCCGGTGTGATATTCGGATAGTTTCTGTCCATAGGCGAGATTCTGACAAAAAGTGATGAACCGGTTCGAGACATATTTGTAAAGCGGCATGCCCCCTTTAAGGGCTCGTCCGCCGATGATCCTCGAACCCAGCATGACATCATAAACGCCATAACAAATGGGAGACGCTATGGCAAGAATCAGTCGCGGGTCGTATTGGTAATCCGGATGAAGCATGACGATGACATCGGTTTTTCGGGCGAGTGCTTCCATGTAGCATGTCTTCTGGTTTCCGCCGTAGCCTATGTTGTACGCGTGTTTATAGGTGGAAATGCCAAGGCTCTCTGCTAATCGCACCGTGTCATCGCTGCTGCCGTCGTCGACGAGCAAAATATCATCGACGAATTCTTTGGGGATATGATGGTAAGTATCCAGAAGCGTTTTTTCGGCATTGTAGGCGGGAAGCACAACAGCCACTTTTTTTCCGTTGA
>CAYMER010000191.1:0-4689 GCA_964389345.1 uncultured bacterium
ATATTCTATATTCGTTGGTGTTGTGGAATGTCGAATGGCCCAGCGAGACGCAACCGATTCCATGAGCCATAATAGATTAGGGAGGCGGGCATGAATTTCTCAAAACAATTTTATGGAATACTTTTTTTGATCGCCTGCGTCGTGACGATGATGACCGGCTGTCAGACGATCCGGAATAATAATGCCGTCGCGAAGGAGCAGATGCTTGCGGCCGCGGGTTTCCAGATGAAACTGGCCCAGACCCCGGAACAGTTGGCGAATGTGCAGGCCTTGCCGCAGCGTAAATTGATCCCGCATACCAAGGATGGACAAGTCATGTATGTCTACGCGGATGCAACGATCTGTCAGTGTATTTATGTTGGCACCGAAAATAATTATCAGCAGTATCAGAAAATGGCGTTTGAACAGGATCTGGCCGATGAACAGGAAATGACGGCGGAAGTGGACAATGAGGCTTCGCTGAATTGGGGGGCGTGGGGCCCCTGGGGTCCCTGGCGGTATTAATTTTTGTCTCGCACGCTGTGACCATTTTCGAAACATGTTTTGTCAGGACAATTTTTTTAGTGCGTTTTTTTGAGGAGTATGAAAAAACAATACCGGGTCTTTAAAAAAAAGGTGATCTTTTCCAAGGGGCCGATCCGTCTTGTCGATTGCAAGGTCCAGACGCCGCACGGGAAAGTGCTTTCGCGTCAGGTGTTGGAGCACCCGGGTTGCGTGGTCATTATCCCAAGGACGGACGCGGGGAATTACATCCTTGTGAGGCAATACAGGTTTCCGATTGAAAAATATCTTTGGGAATTTCCGGCGGGCGGGAGAGAGCCCGGAGAAACATTTTCTCAGGCTGCAAAGCGCGAGCTCATGGAAGAGATCGGGATGAAACCCGGTAAGCTCAAAAAACTTTTAGAGTTTTATCCTTCACCGGGTGTCTCCGGCGAGAAAATGCATGTTTTTTTGGCGCAGGGACTCAAGCCGGCTATCGCGCAAAAGGACGAAGACGAGGACTTTGAGTTTGGGACGTTCAATTTGCGCGAAATCGGCCGGAAGATTTGCCGGGGAGAGATCGTCGATGGGAAGACCTTGATCGGTTTTTTTTATTTGAAAAATACGAAAAACAAGTAGAATGCCATCACGCCCGCCCTTACCATCTTTAAAATCAAAATTATTGACCTGGTGACATTTTTCTTGCGCAACAGGCTGGTGTAGCTCAGCTTCCGCCACAATGCGTGGCGGACCCGCCAAGTATTGTGGCGGGGGTAGAAGTGGGTCGATATGTTTTATGTCTATGTATTGAGAAGCCTAAAAAACGGCAAGCATTACGTCGGCTTGACAAGTAAAAGTCCTGAGGAGCGATTGCGCCAAATGATAGCGGTTCATCGCAATGGACACGGCAGAACGGGCCTTTAGAATTGATCCATAAAGAAGAATTTGAAGATAAAAAATCAGCACAAAGGCGTGAAAAATTTCTAAAATCCGGTCACGGCCGTTCTTTTTTGAAAACGAAGTTGTAACTATCTTGGCAATGTTAAAGCGCAGCATGCTGGCTTAGCTCAGTTGGTAGAGCAACGGTTTCGTAAACCGTAGGTCCGGGGTTCGAATCCCCGAGCCAGCTTGCCGCGCTCTTTTTTTTGTCGCAGGGCTCAGCGCTGGCGGCGAAGATGGGTGGGGAGGATCTTGAGGATCTTGCGGTACTTCGCGACGGTGCGTCGGGCGAGAGTGATCCCTTCCCCTTTCAAGTTTTTTACGATCGCCAGATCGCTCAACGGCTTGCGGGGATTCTCCTTTTCAACAAGCGACCGGATTCTTTCCAGGATGCTTTTTTGGGATTCATCCTCGTCATTCGCGGTACCAACCTTTTGTGAAAAAAAGCTTTTGTAGGGGATAGTGCCCTGAGGGGTCTTGAGAAATTTCCCGTGGATCGCGCGGCTGATCGTGGATTCATGGAGGTTCACACGCTCGGCGATGTCCTTGAGACGTAGCGGACGGATATGGGAGAATCCGCGCGTGAAGAAAAGCGGTTGGGCTCGGACGATCTCATCAGTGATCGCCCGGAGCGTGGAACCGCGCAACTCGATGGCTTTAAGAAAATCCATCCCGCTTGCCAGACGAACTTTGAGAAATTCTTTTGTTTTACTGTCCAGCCCTTTCTCGCGCATCATACGGCGGTATTCTGCGTTGATACGCAGTTTGGGAATAAAATCATTGTGGATCTCGATCTCAAGCCCGTCCTTCGTGCCACCCTTGATCGAGACCGTGGCGTCGGGGGTAATGGCGATGGATTCTTCGACATAGAAGCTTCGGCCTGGGCTTGGGTCCAGGCGCGCAATGAGATCCGCTGCTTTTAGGATCGCCGGTTCGCTCGCGCTGAAGATCTTGGCCAACATTTTCCAGTTCCGCTTGGCCAGAAGTTCCATGTGATCCCGGACGATCTCTCGGGCCAATATCGCTTGGGGTCCTTTTCGTTCGAGTTGGATTAATAGGGCCTCCCGCAGGTCACGCGCTCCGATCCCCGGCGGGTCGAGACTTTGAATTTTGCGCAAAACTTCTTCCACCGCAGAGGCCTCGGTGTGGGATACGTCGGCGATTTCTTCCAGCGTCGCCTTTAGATAGCCCTCCGGGTCGATGTTCCCGATGATTTCGGCGGCGATCTTCTTCTGGGGCGCATCCAGCTCGAGGAAATGGACCTGCCATTCCAAATAGTCAAAGAGACTTTCGGGACGGGTGATGAGTGTTTCCTGAAAATCCTTGATCTTGCGAGTGTCTTCGAGTTTGCGCCTGGAAAGATCGCATGGCGCGTTCGTGAAAGTGAGAGGGTCTTTCGCGGCCCAATCATCCGGGAGCGTTTCTCCTGTTTCATCGTCCGTACCCTTCGGGGCGGAAGGCGCTTGGGTTTCCGCGTCTTCCGGTTCGACCGGGCGTACAACCTCTTCTAGCATCGGATTCTCTTCGAGTGCGTCTTCGACCGCCTGGCGAAGGTCCATGATCGGGAGGTGAAGCAGGTGCAGATAGACCCGCATCTGCGGAGAAAGGGATATCTTCTGGGATTGAGTTTGACCGAATTTTGATTCCATAGAAAGAACATATCATGGAGGAAAATTGTTGTAAAGTCAGGAGATTTCGGGACTTAGGAATAAGAAAGGAATTGACACTCCCTTCTATTTTTTTATAATGGTTACAGTTTGAATGAGTTGATTTGCCACGGGACGGGCTGTAGAGTAAGGTCTTCTCGTGGCTTTTTTGCATCAAAAGAAAAGCCCGTATCTTCTAATGAGGGAAACGCTTCAATGCCTCAAGTGCCCGCACTTCTTGTAACAAAAGGTCTTAGGAAAAAAAACATGCCCACCGGTTTGTGGACGAAATGCCCAAGCTGTCAGGCGGTCATGTTCAATAAGACCCTCAAAGAGAACTTGCTTGTCTGTACCCAGTGTTCCTATCACTTTATCATGGGGGCTATGGAGCGCATCCAGCACCTTGCGGATGAGAACTCCTTTGGGGAGATCAACGCGGACCTTCGATCGGAAGATCCGTTGAAATTTTCAGCCGTCAAAGCCTATCCCGACAAGATCAAACAGGATCAGAAAAAGACCGGTCTGAAAGAAGCCTGTGTGACGGGAACGGCAAAGATCCTTGGGCGAGCCTGCGCGTTGGGCGTAACAGATTCCAGATTCATTATGGGTTCCATGGGTTCGGTGGTCGGTGAAAAGATTATGCGACTGATCGAAAAGGCTCTCGAAAACAAACTACCTCTTATTATCGTCTCCGGCTCAGGCGGCGGTGCGAGAATGTACGAAGGCGCGTTGAGTCTTATGCAAATGGCAAAAACTTCCGTAGCCCTTGGGCGCTTTCAGAAGGAAGGGCATTCTTTCGTGTCGGTCCTGACGAACCCCACGATGGGCGGTGTCATGGCGAGTTTCGCGTCCCTTGGGGACATTATCATTGCGGAGCCGCGGGCGCTTTTGGGATTTGCGGGACCGCGCGTTATTGAACAGACGATCCGTCAAAAACTTCCGGCAGATTTTCAAACTTCAGAATTTTTGCTCGAACATGGTCTCGTGGACATGGTGGTTGAACGTCCGGACCTGAAACAAAAACTCGGGCTTTTGCTCGAATATCTTTCCTGATCCATACCTAAGGGGACCTGTGTGGCGAATGTTACTTTAAAGAACCTCTCAAAGATTTACAAGGATGGCGTCAAGGCGGTCAATAATGTGACCCTGGAGATCCCGGATCGGGAGTTCGTGGTGCTGGTCGGGCCATCGGGTTGCGGAAAATCCACTACGCTTCGTATGATCGCTGGTCTCGAAGAGATCACCGAAGGTGAGATCTTCATCGAGAACGTGCTCGTCAATCACGTCCCTGCCAAAAATCGCGACATCGCGATGGTGTTCCAGAATTACGCGCTTTATCCGCATATGACCGTTTATGAAAACCTGGCGTTCGGCCTGAAATTGCGTCGCTATCCCACCCAAGAGATCGAACGACGCGTGCATGAGTCCGCCGAGATTCTTGGCCTGACCCTGGAAATGTTGAAGCGCCGGCCCAAGGAGCTTTCGGGCGGAGAACGTCAGCGAGTGGCGGTCGGCCGTGCGATCGTACGAAAACCCAAGGTCTTTCTTTTTGACGAACCTCAGAGCAATCTGGACGCCAAACTCCGCGTCCAGATGCGCATGGAGCTGCAGAAGCTGCACAACC
>CAYMER010000192.1:0-2603 GCA_964389345.1 uncultured bacterium
GACGGTGAACGATCAGTTCTATGTAATCCATTCGACCTGGGCCGAGCGCACGGGGCAGGATGAATTGGCGGACGAAAAAAACCGGATCAATCAGGTGGTCGTTTCCGACCTGGAATTAAACGGCCGGTCCTATGTCGGGTCGCTTTTTGACCGCATTCTTTCCATCAATGAGGTTGATTAGATTGTTACGGAAGATGCTCGCCCTCTCGATCGCTTTGTTCCTGATATTTCCCATTAACTTTCTCCACGCGGAGAAAGTAGAATCCCTGGCGAGAGGATTCTCTATCTCGTCTTCCCAGGATTGGATCGAGTTACCGCTCCCACTCCAGGGCGTGGTGGTCTCCTACGGAAAAAAGGGGACTTTAGCGACCTTTCATATTACGGAGCGAACGCTCGATGAAGCGAAGAGTGTTGAGCAGTTGAAATGGGAAGACCTCTTCAGCCCCGAGTTCAAGTCGATCGATATCCGTCAGGAGAGCGTGACGGTCCTTGCCGGCGAGAAAGCAAAATTTTGTGTTTATACGTTAAAGCCGGGTGAGTTTAAAAGAACCATGGAAGGGAAGCTTCCGGGCAAGTACATCAATTATGTTCTGATCCAGGGAGGCAAACTTTTCTCCATCACGTTCAAAGACACGGAAGACGGGTTTGCTTTGACTTACCCTTCGTTTCTTGCCGTTATTCGCACGCTTCGATTCGATGCGTCGAAGCCGATACCTCAAAAGAAAGCGATATGACATTCCAGGATTTTCTTGTCCAGATCAAAACCCTAAAGTTCGAAGAGTCGCGCGCTCAGACAGAGGAATATTTTGAGGCCGTGATCTCCAAGGCCAGTCTCGATTTACTTCACAAGATCTTAGCGGCTTATTTCGGTTCTCCGCTCAAACCCGAAGGTCACACACCTTCCGGGGAGGCGAACCGGCAGGCGAAGCCTTACGGGGGCATTCGTAAGGATCAGACGATGTATTTTCGTCGTGACGCGGAGCATTCCGAGTGTGCTCTTCTTTGGCCCTGGGGAAGCGGTGCTCGCATTACGGTCAAGATTATTCAATCCAAGAGCTCCGGTTCCTCCGTCGGTTTGTTAGGGTTTCTCGCAACTCTTTTTAGCCGTAAATAAAAAAAAGGTCAGGTCTCTATAGGGAAACGGGGCTTGACCTCTTTTGATAATCTTAAACTGGACAAAAACAGTCTGGTTTGCTATAATCTGCTTAGCTGAAAACAGATCTAGAGAGCGAAGCAGGCATCAGGATAAACTCCTAGAGATAAGGACTCATGAGATACACCATCAAGACGGAATATGGAGTCATTTGTCTGGCGCATATGGCCAAGAAGCCTTGGCCCGGGGCGAGTACTGCCAAAGAGATCGCCGAGCACGAAGGGTTTTCCGTGACCTTTACGGAGAAGATCCTGCAGGGACTCAGGCGGGCCGGCATCACGACGTCCCAACAGGGGAACAAAGGGGGCTGGGCCCTGACGAGGCCTGCGGCAGAGATCTCGCTTAAAGAGGTGATCGAGGCGCTCGAGGGGAGCACATTTGAAGCCTTTTGCGCTCCCAAGCGCCGCAAAAGTATCGTCTGCACTCACTTCTCCCTGTGCAAGCTGAAACCCATCTGGTACAAGACTCAAAAAACCCTCGACGAACTTTATCAGACCATCACGCTTGAGGCGATCGCTGAGGATGTGATGAGCCCTGCCGTAAATAAAAACGGGGTCAGACCCCTTTTTAGGAAAACGGGGTCTGACCCCGTTTTTTTGAGGATCAAAAAATGACAAACCCGGGATCTTTTATTAACAAGGAATACCCCTACGGATTCGTGACGCCGGTCGAATCGGATACTGCACCGCGCGGTCTCAGCGAGGACACGATCCGTTTCATTTCCAAGAAAAAGAACGAGCCCGCGTTTATGCTCCAGTGGCGCCTTGCCGCCTACCGCCAGTGGCTCAAGATGAAAGAACCCGACTGGTCAAGCGTTCGCTATCCAAAAATCGACTATCAGGATATCATTTATTATTCTGCGCCGAAAAAAAAGGGAGATGGCCCCCAGAGCCTCGCGGAAGTGGATCGGGAAGTTCTCAAGACCTATGAGAGACTCGGGATTCCGCTGGAGGAGCAGAAGATCCTTGCAGGCGTGGCGGTCGACGCGGTTTTTGACAGCGTCTCAGTCGCGACGACCTACAAAACGAAGCTCAAGGAATACGGGATCATCTTCTGCTCTTTTTCGGAGGCAGTGCGCGAACATCCGGAACTCATAAAAAAATATCTGGGCTCGGTGGTTCCGGTGAAAGATAATTTTTTCGCGGCCTTGAATTCCGCCGTCTTCAGCGACGGTTCTTTTTGTTATATTCCTAAAGGAGTGCGCTGCCCGATGGAACTCTCCACGTATTTCCGCATTAATGCGATGGACACGGGCCAATTCGAGAGGACCTTGATCGTGGCCGATGAAGGAAGCTTTGTAAGCTACCTTGAAGGCTGTACCGCGCCGATCCGTGACAAGAACCAGCTTCACGCCGCGGTGGTTGAGCTCGTAGCACACGAAAAGGCGTCAA
Organism: uncultured bacterium; assembly: GCA_964389345.1. Lineage (GTDB taxonomy): Bacteria > Omnitrophota > Omnitrophia > Omnitrophales > Aquincolibacteriaceae > Aquincolibacterium. Next base: position 2,545 of record CAYMER010000192.1, read on the forward strand.
TCAAGTATTCGACCGTGCAGAACTGGTACGCTGGCGACAAGGAAGGCAAAGGCGGCATT
>CAYMER010000193.1:0-4487 GCA_964389345.1 uncultured bacterium
AAGACGGTATTATTTCCGGGACCAACACGGCGTCCGGGAATGTGACCGGTGATCTTGCCGTCGGCGGATTGGTCGGGGAAATGCTCGGCGGGACGGTGGACGGGGCGGCCGCTTCCGGGACCGTCACGGGTCAGCAAAGCATCGGGGGATTGATTGGATATGTGTCTCAGACTGCGACCCAACTCACAAATATTAAGAATGTAACCGCCAGCGGGAATGTGACCGGTACCCTTAGCACCGGAGGTTTGATCGGTGAAATACTTGGTGGGACGGTGGACGGGGTGGCAGCTTCCGGAATCGTTACGGGGGAGCAAAGCGCCGGGGGACTGATCGGGTATATGATGCAGACCCCGACCCAGATCACTACGCTTAAGAACGCAACAGCCAGCGGGAATGTGACCGGGGACGTCAGCGTCGGAGGATTGATCGGGGAAATACTTGGAGGGACGGTGGACGGGACTATTGCGGATAGTGACGTTAACGGAGTGACTGCGACCGGCAATGTGACCGGCCAGCACAGCGTCGGGGGACTGGTCGGGCGTACGGAACAGACCGCGACCAAGATAACGACCCTTAAGAGATCAACGGCCACGGGGAACGTGACCGGCGGTGAAGCCGTCGGCGGTTTCGTCGGATGGCATAAAGGAGCCACGATCACGGATTCAAAGGCGGAAGGGACCGTGGTCGGGGCTACGGCGAACCTCGCGGAAGGAAGTGACACAGTTCAGGGCATCGGGGGATTTGGCGGTATGAATGATCTTGGAACGATTCTGGATTCTTCCGCTTTCGGAACGGCTTCGGCAGTGGACGGCGTCGGCGTTGGCGCTTTTGTAGGGATCGATCACGATGGCATTTACCAGCGCAATATTCGGGTTGATTCACCATTGCCCGATGTGGGCGGCAAAGTGGTTGATTTGCCAGGTTCGACCCGCGTCGACTCTGTCTTGAGTTGGACCCCGGCTCCTATAGATGCTATTGGAGTCCACAAGATCGACGAAGTCTCGCACTCAGGTTTGGATGGCGACATCCGGGCCGCATTGGACAATCTTGAAAAAGAGCAGGCAGGTAAAAAGGACCTTACCGACGCGATCGGTCCTTCGCCGGATTCCGCGGTTCCGATTTACAAGATTCAGGAGTCTAAATTCCGGGATCCGGTGAACAATTTCAAGCCGGATGTTGCTCCTAATTTCAACACGACAGTCCAGGTCAAAGAAGGCGCCGTGTATGTTTTGGACCGGGCGAACGAGATGTCGCTTTTGGGGCAGGGGGAGTCGATGCGTGTGAATTTCAAACAAACTCTTGCGGAGCATAAGGTCAAACCGTCGGATGTGATGTGGAATCCCGTAAAGTTTGTGGCGGCGCAAACAGGTGCTAGAGAAGATGCTTCCTCGGCGGGGCGGTATGGAACATTGCAGGACACCGGCAAAGATGTTTTCGTCCGTTTCCCGGGAGGGGAGTGGCAAGCGGCGAAGGATGGTATGACTATTCTTCCTGGGGATGAGATTCGGACGGCGTCGAATGCAAAGGTTAAAGTGCTTTTGGATGACGGGAAGACGGGGACCGTGGAAGTGAAGGGGGGGAGTTTCTTCCGGATCAATAAGGCCGAAACCGATGTCGTGACGAGGGATAAGACGACACTCCTGGATCTGGCTATTGGGAAAGTGCTGGTGCACGCGGAGAAGCTGAAAGGTCAATCCAAATTTGAGGTCCGCACCCCGACGTCCCTGACGGGGGTAAGAGGGACTATTTTCGAAGTGACGGTGAAGGAAAAAGCGTCCTGAACGACAACACATAAAGACTTATAGGAAGTTCAGGACAGCACTCGCGTTCCAATAATTGGTTCAGATGAATAGCCAGTGCGTAAGGCGGTACTTGGCACATCGTACATAGCAAACCAAGTACTATGTACCGCGTGTTGCCTTTCATAAAGAAAACCTTCCGGGAGACGATAATCATATCTGTACGATTAACGGAAAAGGACTGTCCTTGAAAAAACACCCGCAGCTTCTTGAACTAAATGCCTTCTTTTTTATTTCCAAAATGTCCCAGAAATACGGACGCCTTCTGACGCTTGCGACCGTTCCGGTTGAGGAATGGAAGATGTTTGCGGAACAGGGGTTCGATTATCTCTGGCTTATGGGCGTCTGGACTCGCAGTCCCGGATCCGCCGCTCATGCTGCCACCGAACCCGGTCTTTGTCGTGCTTACGATCTGATTCTTCCGGATTGGAAAAAAGAAGATGTGACAGGATCTCCTTATGCCATCTTTGGTTATGAGCTCGATCCCTATCTTGGCAGGCCTGAGGAACTGCTCTCACTCAAGATGAAACTGAACGGCCTGGGGCTTGGTCTCGTGCTGGATTTCGTGCCCAACCACCTTGCCTTCGACCATCCCTGGACCTTGGAACATCCGGAAATCTTCGTGTCTTGCCGTCCGGAGACTTTGCGGGCTCATCCGGAATGGTCCTTCATGACAGCCGACGGTAAAAAGATCGCGCACGGCCGGGATCCTTATTTCGCGCCCTGGATCGATACCGCGCAGATCAATTTCTGGTCCCCTCAAGCGCGTGAAGCCTGGCTTGCAGAACTTCTCAAGATCGCAAAGATCGCCGACGGGGTGCGTTGTGATATGGCTATGTTGGGCTTGAACGACATTTTTCAAAAGGTCTGGGGAGAACATATCGCGGAGACGCGGCCCTTTACGGAGTTCTGGGAGGAAGTGATCCCGGAAGTGAAAAAGGTTGCGCCGAATTTCATTTTTATCGCAGAGGTCTATTGGGACATGGATTGGCCGCTCCAACAGATCGGTTTTGATTTTACGTACGACAAGCGTCTTTATGACCGCATGTTCTTTGATTCCGCGATTTCGGTGGGCGAGCACTTGAACGCAGAGCCCGTCTTTCGCGACAAATGCCTTCGCTTTATTGAAAACCATGACGAGGAGCGGGCGACCGTGACTTTCGGAAAACAGAAAGCCAGAGCCGCAGGGGTCATCGCGGCGACGGTTCCCGGGCTCCGGTTCTTTTATGACGGACAGTTGGAAGGCCGAAGGATACGCACTCCTGTTCATCTGCGGCGCGAGCCCCAAGAGTCCGTGGATCCGGTGACGGTCGAGATCTACCGGCGGCTTTTGCGGTATATCAAAAGTCCCACGACCCATGACGGGGAATGGACTCTTCTAGAGACCCGGCCAGCGTGGGAAAAGAACGAGACTCATCGGGCGATCCTCGCGTGGCTTTGGGGACGCGGACAGGATTGGAAGCTGGTCGTCATCAATTATTCCATGATCCGTGCGCAGGCGTCCATCCGGCTTCCGGAATTTTTGGGACGGAAATATTTCATTCAGTTCCGGGATGCGCTCACCGACAAGATCTACGACCGAACCGGAGAAGAGCTTCTCCAAAAAGGATTTTATGTGGACCTTCCGCCCTGGCAGGCCCACCTCTTCGATTTCAAAGCCTGATACATCCTCAAAGAAGCATCCCACTTCAGAGAACTAGCAATCCCAATGCGCTTCGTCATCACTCAGATCGCCCCAGCGAGGCGATCTTTGCTCGCGCGCCGTCCTTGTCATTTATTCTCTTAACGGTTGACAAGGACTGCCCCAATTTCCACTTCGTGGAAATTGATAGGTATTGGGACCGACTTCACTCGGCGGACAGGAATCGCATCGAGACAGCTCTCGGAGCTGATGGGAGCTTGGTCCTGCTCCAAAGAGCAGGTCCCATCAGCGAGAGCGCAGGCTGGCACTCGTCGCAGGAGCGAGTGAACAGCCGGTGTCGAGGGCGATTCCTGCCCGCCACCGTGCCCGTTCCGTCTCGCGAGCGTGCCTCTTCGCATTGGGATTGCTATAAACAATTTGAAGTGGGATGCATCCAGCCTAAAACCGGGCTTGGAGTGTGGCGCGTTGTTTGCTAGACTATCCTGTCATCAGGCACGAAGACATGATTTCCTTAGGAGCTAAAATGCCAGAAGCAAAGAAGAAGTTCGAAAAAAAAGAAAGCCGGGAACTTTGGCACTTGGAACACAAGGATATGACCAAAAACGGGCTCAAGGAATCCTTCAGCTCCAGTCTCCAATACGGCCTTGCTAAGGACCGGTTCACCGCAACCTCTCACGATAATTTCATGGCTCTCGGGATGTCCCTGCGGGATCGTTTGGTGGAGCGCTGGATCCAAACGCAGCAACGTTATCATGAGAAGAACCTCAAACGCGTCTATTATCTTTCTTTGGAATTCCTGATCGGCCGTCTTTTGGGAAATTATATTTTAAATCTTGGGCTTTGGGACCAGAGTCAAAAAGCTCTGGAGGAATTCGGACTTGATCTGGAAAAGGAACGCGAGGAGGAGGTGGATCCGGGCCTCGGAACCGGCGGTCGGGGACGCTTGGCGGCGTGTTTTCTTGTTTCATGGGCGCCTTTGGGAATTCGGGGCCTTGCCTATGGGTTCGTTTACGATACCGGAATCTTTATTCAGAGGTTGGTAATTG
>CAYMER010000194.1:0-3047 GCA_964389345.1 uncultured bacterium
AGCCAAGTCCCCATGCGCCAAGTGTCGGAGATTCCCAGTCATCCTCCACAAAGCGGATATCGTGAGAGAGCGGATCGATCCCGACCGCGCGAAGGCTGTTGAGATAAAGTTCCTGGGGATTCCCGGGTGAGGGCTTGAGGATGACCTGATATTGATAGTACTGCTGAGTCCTGTGCGGGTTCTCACCATAGCGTCCGTCTGTAGGCCTGCGGGAGGGCTCGACGTAGGCGGCTTTCCAGGGCTCGGGACCGAGGGCTCGGAGAAAGGTATGCGGAGAAAATGTCCCGGCGCCGACTTCAATGTCGTAGGGCTGCATCACAAGACAGCCCTGTTTCGCCCAATATTCGTTCAGCTTTTGTATTAACTCTTGGAATGTCAAAGGCTTAGGCATCGTCTTCCCTGAAAGGTCTCGAGCGGGTTAATACCGCATGATATTTGAAATAGGGTATGCGGTACAATACTGTTAACCCTAAAATTAAATGGAGAACAGTATTAGAAACGCTTCTTTAAAGAGGCGGCATTGTAGCAAAAACGACATGCCGAATCAAGCTAAGGGAGGAAAATACAGTCAGCTGAGATGGTGGCGATTTTTAAGTTCTTCAAGAATCTTGAGAGCGTCCTGCCGCTCATGACGATCGGGGTCGGCTTGCAGAGCGACGAGGGTCAAAAGCTCGCGGAGCAATTCTTGGGCCGAGATCAGACGATCCGACTCCATCCCCGCCTGTTCAATAGCCGCATAGAGAATAGATTTCACAGAGTGGATCCTTTCATAATCGAGCGCCGCATCCTCCTCACGAAGCAGCTGATGGGTCCTACCCATCGCCTTACCAAGGCATCGCAGATAGCTGTTTCCCATATTTCTCCTTAATCGAGTTTCAAATTTTAGATTTGAAATCCTTGACGGAACATCACGGTGAGCGCCGGGCGAAAGACCCAACCCGGCACCTACCGTAATGCCCACAGCGCTAAACCATCACTTGATCTTTGATGCGCTGCAGCTTGTTGCCGCCGATCCCCTGGACCTTCGTTAGATCATCGATCGCCTTGAAAGCGCCGTTCTTGTCCCGATGCTCGATGATCCGCTTGGCCATGACCGGCCCGATCCCCCGAACCTTGATCAGTTCCTCGAGGGTGGCTTTATTGACATTCACCATCACCGAGGGCTGATCCTGGCCCTGAAGATTTAAAGTCGCCTTGGGCTGACCGGCCAACACCTTCTCTGCGGCGATCATGGAAAGACCCCCGAAGAAGAACGCGGCAATGACCAGCACTCCCAAAGCCCGTTTTACTTCTGCTCTGTACATCATGTGGATACCTCCTTGTTTGATGTTGATGGGAGCATAACATAAATATGATATTATGTCAATATTATATTTAATTTTAACCATAAGTCATTCTATTCATTATTGTTATATTCATATTGACATAAAGAAGCGCCTGGATAGAATGAGGGCATGCTGAAAAATTTAGGGCAACGCATTCGAACGCTTCGCAGGGAAAAAAGTCTCACTTTAGTCGAGATCTCCCAAAAAACAGGCATCGCTCAGGCTACTCTTTCACGCATCGAAACCGGCACCATGATCGGAACGGTCGAGAGCCATGAGAAGATCGCTGAGACGCTTGGCATCGGACTTTCCGAACTTTATACAGGGGTCGATCGCCGCTACGAGCAGATCAGCCACCAGGCCAAGGAAGCCCGCGCGGCCACGCACCACACTAAAGATGTTCATGTGGAAGTACTCACGCAGGAAAGCTCGAAAAAGAAGATCACACCTCTCCTTCTGACCCTTCAGGGCGGCGGTAAGACGGAGAAGGAACACAATGAACGCGGTGTGGAGAAATTCGTGTGGGTCTTGGACGGACACGTGAAGATCAAACTCGAGAATCAAGAATACGACCTCAAGGCCCAGGAAACGCTCTACTTCGACGCCTCCTTCCCCCATCAGATCATGAACGACGGCCAGAAAACCGCCAAAGTCTTCATCGCCGTTTCACCTTCCAAAATCTAACCTCCTGCCTTCTGACAGGAATGTAAATTCCAAGATTCAAATCACAAGATCCAAATAAATTCCAAACATTGGGATTTGGTACTTGGAACTTAACGGAAAGGGATAACTTCCGCATCAATCCAGTCCAAATACCGCTTGCTACCACGGGCGATGGACAGGCAAATGATCTCGGGGATTTCATAGGGGTGATTTTTGAGAATGGCTTGTTCGAGAGGTTTGTAAAGCGAGGTGCGCGTTTTAATAATGAGAAGAACTTCCTTGGCGATTTCTTTTTTGCCGCGCCAGCGATAGTGAGATTCGAGGCGAGGAAGTATCTGAATACAGGCCGCGAGCCGCCTAGAAACTAAAAGGCCCGCCATTTGGCGGGCCTTTTTAATGTTTGGAACGGTACTAAGAACGCAGCAATGCTTCATGCGCGTTATTTATTTTCGATTGAGCGTCGCCGAGTAACCGCTTTCGGGAGTCCCCAAGGTCACGTGTCCTTCGCGAGCCAACCAACCAAGACTCATCATCACAAGTTCACGGGGGCGTTTCAAAGCCTTGGTAAGTTCATCCGCGGTGGCGCTTTTCTTATCATCAAGGAAGTGCCAAATCTCTCCGGCGACAATTCCGATTTCCATGATCATGGGGGGAGCTCCTTTTGAAACAGAATTTGTGACAAACAACGGTGATAATATAACAAGGAACGATTTCATTTAAAAGAACTTTATTATTTTCTCTTCGATCGACCGATTGCATTCATTCGCCCCTTATCCCGAGAACTTTCCGAAGGAACTGCCCCGTATAGGAGCCGGGGACATCAGCAACCTCCTCCGGAGTACCGCAGGCCACAATACGCCCGCCGTCCTTCCCTCCCTCCGGCCCTAGATCGATCACATGGTCCGCCATCTTGATAACATTCAGATTGTGTTCGATCACCACGACTGTGTTACCCTGGCTCCGGAGATCAAAGAGCGCCTTCAAAAGATGCTGGATATCCCCGAAATGCAAACCCGTCGTGGGTTCGTCCAGAAGATAAAGCGTTTTTCCAGTCGCTTT
>CAYMER010000195.1:0-3390 GCA_964389345.1 uncultured bacterium
TGAACCCCCAACGAAGCCGCCAGATTCTCTCCGATAAAAACACTGCCGTGACGCGTCTCGACCTTGTGTCTGAAGAACCAGAGGAACCGTTTGCGTTCGATCTGGACGGAATCTTTGAAATTCAAAGTTCCGGATACCATGTTCTTCTCAAAGATGCTGAGATCTTCCGTCTGGGGATCGATCCCCTTGAACACAACACCGGACGCGTTCTTGGTACTCCGACGAATGGCCTGTCCTTCAATGAATTTTGAGGCCGAAACAAGCCCCGGGATGTTATGACTACGGATCGCGGCAAGATCACGGTCCGCATCCTCGATCCCATCCACTTTTTCGATCCTCAGGTGCGGCTGAACGCCCACGATCTTGTTTTTAAACTCACGATCAAATCCGCTCATCACCGCAAGCACCACGATCAGGGCCATGACCCCGATGGCCACCCCGCTGACCGAGATCATGGAGATCAGCGAAATAAACCCGGTCTTGCGCCGGCGCATCAGATGCCTTCCCGCTATAAAAGTTTCAAATCCCATGAGAGACGCTCCAAATGCTCAAAAAGCTTAAGAGGCTAAAGAAGCTTAACGGGCTCTAAGGCCTTTTCAGCCTATTTAGCCTTTTTTGCTTCTTCAACCCTTTTGGCCTTTTTAGCTTTTTTTGTTGTCCTTGATACCGCTGAAATCAGACGGTGAAAAAGAAAATCCGTTTTCCGAGTCAGATCTTGTATTTTTTGAAATTGATCTTCGCTCAGCAACAAATCTTCGTGAGAATCCTCAACATCACCACCGAGCTCTGCCAAGGAAGCTCGCGCAATATCTAGAAACCTCAAAAATTCTAATTCACTAGTTCGCTTTCGCCCTTCCTGGATGTTCTGCTTGACCGAACGGGCCGCATCACGCATCTGTGCAATCCGCTTAAATTCACCTTTCGGAAAATCCGCTGTCACATCATAGATCAGCTTACGCAACTCTTGTGCATTCTTCCACACTACTAACTTCTTATAGGGCTCTTCGTAATTCATAGCTCTTTGCTTTTTCAGCCTATTCAGCCTCTTTTGCTTCTTCAGCTTTTTTCTCAGGCTTCATCTGAGGAAACAAGATCACATCACGGATCGAAGCCTGGTTGGTAAGAAGCATGACCAGACGATCGATCCCGATCCCAAGCCCGCCCGCGGGCGGCATTCCGTACTCAAGCGCCATCAGGAAATCTTCATCGACCTCTTTGGACTCTCCGATAAGCTCTTTTTGTTCCGTAAGACGCTCACGCTGAATGGTCGGATCGTTCAGCTCTGAAAAAGCGTTCGCGATCTCCATCTTCGCCACGAAGAGCTCGAACCGGTAAACAAGTTCCGGATCCTCGGGCTTGGCCTTGGCAAGGGGCGTCATGACCGTCGGATAGTCGATCACAAAAACGGGATCCCAAAGATCCTTTTCGACCTTTTCCCCGAAGATCTCGTTTAGAATGTCGATATCTTCCATTTTCTCCGAGATCTCAACATGCAGTTTCTTCGCGGCTTCGCGGACATTGACCTTCCGGAAATCCATTTCCGTCGCCGCCTCGAGCGCGCCATAAAAAGAAATACGCTTCCATGGCCGTTTAAAATTCAAGATTTTATCCCCATACGGAATCTCATCTTTCCCGTAAAGCATCGTCACGAGGTGATGCGTCAGTTCTTCCGTGATATTCATCATGTCTTCATAATCGGCATACGACTGATAAAGTTCCATCATTGTAAATTCAGGATTATGGCGAACGGAGATTCCTTCATTCCGGAAATTGCGGTTGATCTCATAAACTTTTTCAAAACCGCCCACCAGGAGCCGCTTGAGATAAAGTTCCGGCGCGACGCGAAGAAAAAGATCGGCGTGGAGTGTGTGATGGTGTGTCACGAAGGGTTTCGCTCGGGCGCCGCCGGCCAGGGGCTGCATCATCGGCGTTTCCACTTCCATGAAATTCCTCTTATCGAGAAACGCCCGAATCTCGCGAATGATGCGGCTTCGCGTTTTAAAGGTCGCACGCACTTCGTCATTTGAGATCAAATCGATATAACGCTGGCGGTAGCGGGTCTCGACATCCTTCAAACCGTGCCATTTCTTAGGCAGCGTGCGGACAATTTTGGAAAGCCGCTCGAACTTCTCGATCTTGATGGTCGGCTCCCCGGTCTTGGAATTAAAAAGCTCGCCTTCAAGCCCGATAATATCCCCGAGTGACATCGCAGTAAAAAACTTGTAGTTTTCCTCGCCAAGAATATCTTTTTTGGCATAGATCTGCATCCGGGCGCCTTCGTCCTTCAGGTCCGCGAACGCACTTTTCCCCATATCCCGGCGCGTCATTAGACGCCCCGCCACACGCACCTTGCGGCCTTCCTTGAAATTCGCCCGTATCTCTTCGAGAGAGTCCTTGGGAAGAAACCTTTGCCCGTAATCCGATGTACTCATTTAATCCTTCTTTATATGTTTTAACTCGAATTCGTAAGCGTTGGTCATCCCCGAATGCTTTAATCGGGGATCCATTTCTAGATTCCCGCTTTCGCGGGAACTGCGACCGCTTATGCGGTCTTCGCTTATCCTTATTCCTTGATGCAACATGATTTAAGACAATTCGTAACGCGATTATATGCCAGATATCAGATGGGGTCAATTGACGGATAACCTCAATCCTGACTTCTATTTTCTTTTCAGTAAAGGTAGTCAGGATTGCCCCAATTACCGCTTTGCGCTAATTGATAAGAATTGGGACTATTTGCCTTGACCCGTCTGGGACATTTGTTATGATGCCGGGACCCAATCCCAACTTTACATTTTTTTACATGGATGGAAGTTGGGATTGCCCCAATTTCAGAAATTCTGAAATTGAAAGGTATTGGGACTATGGAAATCGTTGCGAACATAACGCTGCTTCTTCTTTTCTTCATTCTGGCGGGATGGATCTATCGCAGTTGGCGTTCACTGTCCGAACTCAGGCAGGCGCCGACTCTCAATCTTACGGGGTCCCCACTCCGGCATGGCAGGGTTTCGGTACTCATTCCCGCTAAGAACGAAGAAATGAATATCGCGGACTGCGTGAAACCTTTCCTCTCCCAGCTTCGTGATGGCGATGAGCTAATCGTCATCAACAACTGCTCGGAGGACAGGACCGAAGCCATCCTGAAGGAATTGGGCGCCGTTGAGATGGGTAGCGATAAAGGTGCCAGGCACCTTTATCGGGAAAAGGTGCCTGGCACCTTTATATACCTTAACACTCCCCCCACCCCCGAAGGATGGACCGGAAAGAACTTCGCGCTTCACCTCGGTGTTCAGCACGCTTCGGGCGATTGGTTGCTTTTTACCGACGCGGATACGCGCCACGAGCCTGGGAGCATCGACGCCGCCCTGTCTTTCGCGGAAGAAAAGAAAC
>CAYMER010000196.1:0-2928 GCA_964389345.1 uncultured bacterium
TGTTTCAGGAAAATCATCAGATCATGTTCTGATGATTTTCCTGAAACACGCGGACCATCATATTATCGAGGTGATTTTGAAGGAGCATCCCAAGTGGGGGCACGGGGATGGGATCTGCCAGGAGTGTTTGGATTATTATAAAAAAAGCGTCGGCCATACGCCTTATACAGGCGAGACATAATTTCGATAAATCGGAAGGCTGAGGAATCATAAAAGCAATGAAGAAATTTTTTGGCGTTGTGGTTTTATCTGTCGTTTTTAGTTTTGTTTCTTTGGGAACGGTCTCGGCGGTCTTGGGTGCGGAGGGGCTCGAACCTGTAGCGCAGTCCCAGGCCTATCAAGAATTCCTTAAAAAACCCGGGAACGATCTTTCCAAGATGGTCTGTCTCCTGAATTATTTCCGGACAGCGCCGATCGTGGTCCGGTTCGAAGGGATCGATTATCTGGCCCAGGTCGCGTATCCTTTCGGGCTGGTGTACTTGATGACGAATTACCGTAACGAGAAGCCGGAAGATTGGGCGAGGAAGCATTGCTACCGGTCGCTTTTTGGTAACAGTATCATTTTTTTTAAATTTCAGGATGGGAGTTCCCGTCCTGCTCGCGATGTGATTATAGAAAAGTTTTATGAACTTGAGGAGGCCCAGCAAAACCGGGCCTCCCAGACCTAAAAGAGGGAATTTTCCCGTTAGAAACTCACGGGGAGATATCAAATGTGCAGACAAGAATCAAAAAATGAAAATTTTACAATGGAATTAACATCAGGACACGGAAGCGCCGAAGGCGCTTTCTGTCTCTAACGGGGGGACTATGGTGACAGAAATGGACGTAAAGCCCGTAAGGTCGCGCGATCTAGCACTGATCGGTTATGATGCCGCGACAGCAATCCTGGAAGTTGTATTCCGTGCGGGCGGTGTGTACCGCTATCAGGGGGTGCCCGAAAGTGTTTATCACGGATTGATGTCGGCTTCCTCGCACGGGACCTTTTTTCAAAAGCACATCAAGGTCCAATACTCTTTTTCAAAGGTCAGTTGATCCGCGCGATGAAAAAGTCCCCGTTTCTTTTTTCCGGAGTTCTTATTTCCTTTGTTTTTTCCTGCCTTTGTTTTTCCGGCACGGTCGTCCGAGCGGAGGATTCGCTACTCAAGATTCAGGTGCTTCCGGACCAGAATTCTGTTAAAGGCGGTATGATGTTTTTGGTTCATGTGCGGGTCGCGAACTCGAGCACCGATACCTCGATTGAATTTTGGAGTAATTCCTGCTCCTATGAAAAACATTGGGTGACGGACAATGCCGGGGTGTTGATCCAGTCCTGGACCTGCAATGAAAACAAACTTGAACAGGTCACGCTTGGGCCCAGCAATGCTTATGAAAAAAACATCATCCTTTATATTCCTAAAAGCGATAAGACTGAACCAGTGACTTTCCGGCTCGGGTTCAAGCGTATGAGCGAAGACGGCGATGTCGCGGAGCCTCTTTGGAGCGATTCGGTCACGATGAACGTTATTGTTCCCGAAGAACTGAAGGAGGCCGGAGCCCCAATGCCTCCGGCACGCTCGCTCGGCCTTGACGGCCGGTCTTCGCAGGCCACGTCGCCTGCGGCCACGGAGGATGCTCCTCAAGCAATCGATCAAGTCTCGGGGGTCCCGGTTACAATGAACGGAATGCCTTCGACTGCGGTGTCGGAGGGAAGCCGGCCCTTGGTGTTTCGGGATCCCGGTGTCCCCATCAGGGTTTCGCCCGGTAAAGAATTTTCGATTCTGCTGGTTAGCAATCCTTCGACCGGATTCGGCTGGAAGATGACCTTGCCGGTGGATCAGCAGACTGTTAAGTTCCTGGGGGCCGGGTATGTTGCCCCTCAGAAAGCGATGATGGGCGCGCCGGGTGAAGAGGTCTACAAATTCAAGTCCCAGGTCCTGGGTGAGACAAAAGCTGATTTTGTCTACGTGCGTCCCTGGGAGACAAAAACGGCCCCGACCCGCAAGATCTTCACGATTCTTGTCCAAGAGAATTAAAACTTCGCTCGCTTTTTTCGCTGAATCCCATGAATAGACATCATGCTGTGATCGTTGGTGGCGGCATCTCTGGTCTTAGCACCGCTTTTTTCCTTTCCCGAAGAGCCGCCCAGGAGCATCTTTCGCTCAAGATCACCGTGCTTGAAGCCTCGGACCGTTTTGGTGGGGTACTTCGTACGCTGACACACGAGAACCTCCGGATGGAAGTTGGGGCGGATGCTTTCTATGCCGGCCTGCAAAAACCGGCCGTCAAGGCCGAGCATGCGTGCCGGAGTCATTGGGACTCCGGCCAAAGTGACGCCACGAACCTTTGTTGCGAGCTGGGTCTGCAGGAAGATCTGATCGAGGCGGCCCCGTGCTTCCGGAATTTCTTTGGTTTAGAAGATAAAAAGTTTTTCCCCATTTCGGGTCTACCCGGCTCATTTTCTGAGGCCATCCGTTTTTTAAATAGCCCGCGATTGAATTTTTTCACGAAGTGCCGGATGCTAGGGGAGCCGTTCATTCCGTGCCGGAAGGAGGCCGGAGATGAAAGCCTCGCGAGTTTTATTCGCCGCCGCCTTGGGCAAGGTTTTTACATGGAAGTTGCAAAGCCTTTGGTGCAAGGCGTTTACATGATGGATCCGGAGCGGTTGAGCGTGGATGCCATGTTCCCACGGCTCCGGCAAGCGGAGAGAGACTACGGAAGTCTTGCGCGATCTTTTTCAAACAAGACATTTCAAAAAAAAGAAAAGGGGACGGCGGAATTTCTTACTCTGAAGGATGGTCTTGAAGGATTGATTCAGGCGTTTGTGCGGAAGTTGGGGGTGTGTGAGTTGCGGACCTCGGCGCCCGTCCGGCAGTGTGTTGATAATGCGCGGTGGGAAATTTTCCTGGGGGATGGCACGGAGTTGCGTTGGGATATCTGAGGACTTTCCAT
>CAYMER010000197.1:0-3805 GCA_964389345.1 uncultured bacterium
AAGCTTTTGGTCGAACTCCGTCGCCTTCGCGGAATAATATTTTTATTTCAGTTTTTTCAGTTCTTCGTTGAGCGTTACCAGTTGTGCGTCAATCGCAGGCTGACTCTTCAGTCCATTGAGAAATGCCGCAACGCCCTCCTGATAAAGCTTCCAGTCCTCGATGCCAACATAGTCCGCTTTGCGGGATGAAAGCACGCTTGCCACGGCCGCACCGGAAAGTTCACCCGAACCGAGATGTTCGCCGAAAACTTCTTCGCGTTTTTTTGCGTCCGGAAAAAGGTGAAAGAGCGTTGCGTCGAGCTTCCCTTCCGCGCCTTCCAGGGCCACGGTCGTAACACCGTATTTTTCCTGGAGATATTCGATCAATTTCTCAAGCGACCGCTGGGCGTCGGGGACTGCGTGGGCGTCCTGGATGAGCACAACCGTACGGCGTAAGGCGTACGGCGTAACGCGAGACTCTTTCGCCGTACTCCGTACACCGTACTCCCTTTCCACAATCGTGCCAAGTTCGGGAGGGATGACGAATTCAGACTGGAGACTGGAGACTTGAGACTGCATTCCAAGGCTTTGGTCTGTGGTCTGTAGTCTGTAGTCTTGGCTTTGAGCTAAGGCCAGGGATGAAAAAGAAGTACTGAGGAAAACGATCACCGTGAACAGGCTGATCGCCTTGAGGGAAAAACGCGGAAAAAGACTCTTTTGTAGAGATGTTTTTGGATTCATTTGCCTCGGCCTTGACTTCTATTTTCTTCTACCTACGGTAGTCAAGACCGCCCCAATTTCATCTTCTGAAAGCTGAAATTGATGGGTATTGGGACGGCCGTAACTCTATTTTTTATCTATTAAAACGGTAGTTACGACCGCCCCAATTTCATCTTCCGAAAGCTGAAATTGATGGGTATTGGGACGGCCGTACTTACCTTTTTTGAATTCTAAAAGGTTTTACAGAAAGATAACATATAATCCGGCTTCTGCAAGGGTTGTAGAGGGAAAACTGGCACTTTTTTGATGAATTTTTGATGCGGATTTTGAGGAGCTCTACGGTGCAAACATACGCTATGAATTGCTATTTTTTGATAGCTTAAAAAATCGTTATTTTTGGCCTGTTTTGAAGAATTGGACTACATTTTCGGCGGTTTTTATATCGATGCCGGGGATTCCAGCAAGCTCCGCCCGTGTCGTTAATTTCAGGATATTGATAGAATCGAAATTTCGGAGCAATATACGCTTACGCTTTTCCCCAATCCCGGGAATCTGATCCAACACCGACTTACTCAATCCGCGCTCCTTCAGCTTGCGATGATACATGATGGCGAACCGGTGCGCCTCGTCACGGATCTTTTTCAACAGATACAGGGCCGGTGAATCGGATGCCATCACAAGCGGCGAGCGAAACTTCGGCGAATAGACCCATTCAAACTGCTTGGCGATGGAAATAAGCTCGATCTGCCCCATGCCCTCCCGCGTAAGCACCCGGGCCGCCGTGTTAAGATGCCCTCTCCCGCCATCGATCATGATAAGATCCGGAAGAAAATCTTCCCGGCCTTCCTTGACGGCACAAAGCATGCGCGTCAAGGCTTCCTCGATCATGGCGTAATCATTCACCCCGGCAACGCTTTTGATCTTGTAGCGCCGGTAGCCTAACTTGTCCGGCAATTCCCGGTAAAAGCTCACCTTGGACGCTACGGCGTGATCGCCATGGACATTTGAAACATCGAAACAAACAATGCGTTCCGGCACCCTCGAAAGCTTCAGCCGCTCTTTTAGTTCGATCATCGCCGAAAGCGAGATGCCTTGCCCCGGATTCTTTGGAAAAAAGCGTTTTTTTCGGAGTTTCGAGAGGGCATCGATCTGCTCCTTGAAAAATTGCGCGTCCTCAAATCGCAATTCCCGGCTCGCCCGCACCATCCGATCTTTGAGATACTGGGCAAAACTTTTTTTTCCTCCCCCGAGGAACCGCTTCACCTCGCCGATCAGACGGTCGTATTCCGGCTTCACCTCCGGCTTGATGCACGGGGCGATACACTGCCCAATGTGATGATAGAGACACGCCGTTTTGGGTAGCGCCTGGCATTTCCGTATCGGGAAAAGAGCCTGGATTAAATTAACAGCCTGGCGTAAGAGCTTCGCGTCCGTGTAAGGCCCGTAATAATCAGCTCCCTTTTCTGATTTCTGCCGTGTGATCGAAAGCCTCGGGAATTTTTCGCGCGTGATCTTCAGGAGCGGAAAGCCCTTGTCATCCTTGAGCGCCTGATTGTACCGGGGCTGATGTTTGCGAACAAGATGCGCCTCGAGAAGCAACGCATCAACCTCGGTCGGAGTATCGATATGATCGATCGACCTTACTTTCGCCATAAGGATTGCGATCTTGGGAAGCGGCTGAGGGACCTTAAAATATGAACGCACTCTTTTGCGAAGTGATTTGGCCTTGCCGATGTAGAGGATCTCCCGCTTGGCATCTTTCATGAGGTAGATGCCCGGAGTGAGGGGGAGTTTGTCTACAACAGACCGCAAATGGATTAATCCAGCCTTATGTGGCACTAAGCACCTCCAAAATAGTAGGTAGTAGGTGGTAGGTAGCGAAAAAAAGTTTTGTCTACATACTACTTACTACCTACCACATACTTTTTTCAGGCGC
This sequence comes from uncultured bacterium, assembly GCA_964389345.1. GTDB lineage: Bacteria > Omnitrophota > Omnitrophia > Omnitrophales > Aquincolibacteriaceae > Aquincolibacterium. The sequence continues at coordinate 2,636 of CAYMER010000197.1, forward strand.
CATCCACCAAAGTCTCGGGATCGACCGGCTTCACAACCAATTTCCGTTTCTTTCTGAACCAATCCCACGCCTCCTTGGCCTCCGGCACGCGGCACACAAAGCAAAGCCCGAGATACGAAACCGTCGCAATCAAGATGCTGCCGAACACCTGCACAAGCTGTACGCGGGTACCCGCACCGGGGATCCAGAGCTTGAGAAACTCCCAGCTCCCGTAACAGACGACTCCCATCGCCAGGGACGCCAGAAGAATTCTCAAGAATGAAAATGTGACCTCGCGCAACGGGAACTCCCCCACCTTTTTCGGGTAATAGTAGATCAGCTGAGCGAATTGGAAGATCCCGGAGATCGATGTCGCGATCGCAAGCCCCGCCTCTTTGAACGGCACCATCAAGATCAGACTCAGGACAATATTGGAGCAAAGAGAAATCATGGCGGTCTTCATCGGAGTTTTGGAATCATGGGCCGCGTAATAGCCGCTATTCATGATCTTCTGTCCCGCGAACGCGAAAAGCCCGATCGTATAACCCAAAAGCACGGCCGCGCTCCGCGCCGTAGAAACTGCGTTGAATTCCCCGCGCTCAAAAAGCGCGCGGAGGATCGGCTCGCGGAGCACGATCAGCCCGACCGAGGATGGAAGGATGATAAAGAAAATGCTCCTCAGCGCGAACGAAAGTGTTTTCTTGGAGGCATCTTTTTCTCCCCGCGCGATCTGCTGACTCATCATGGGAAGGAGCGCCGTCCCCATCGCGAGCGCGAAGATCCCCAGCGGGAACTGCATCAGACGATTCCCATACCAAAGGCTCGAGTTCGCTCCCGGGCCGATCATCATGCCGAGCGTCATATCCACCGTGATATTGATCTGCACCACCGCAAAGCTCAAAGTGACCGGCAAAAGCAGAACCCAGACCTTTTTCAACCACTGATACCCCACATCCCATATCCAACAGAAACGGAAACCGATCTTAAGAAGCGGGGGAACCTCCACCGCAACATGGAGAAAACCTCCAAAAAGGATCAGATACGAAAGCCACCGGAGTCTCTCGACATAATCGCCGGCCGCCCACACCGGAACCCAAAGCACTCCCACGATCCAGACAAGATCGAGGATCGGACCTCCGAGCGAAGGCGCAAAAAATGGCGGTGACTGTTCAGAACCCCCATCCCGATCGC
>CAYMER010000198.1:0-11291 GCA_964389345.1 uncultured bacterium
GCGCGGAGGTCCGGTTCCGTTTAAGATCGGCCTATATCGATATCATAAGATTGGAAAGACTTCTCGCAACGAATCGCCTGATCGAAGAAAGGCGCAAGCAGAACGCGGAACTGGTCCGGCTCCGTTATGAAGCGGGCCGGGAGAACCTTGGGTCGGCTTTGCGCGCGGAGGCGATCTTTGGACAGGCCGCGTTTGATGTCCGGCAGACCGGAAGGTTCCTTGAAAGTGAAGCGCTGAGACTCGCGCGCGAAAGCGGCGGAGAATTCGTGTTTCCGATCCATATCGATGACGATCTTGAAAAAATGCTCCAAAAAGTTTCGCTCACGGAGGCGGATTACGCGGCCTTAGCCGAGAAAACTCCCAAAGTAATGCGTTTTGTCAAGACGGCGGAGGCGGCCAAGGCGGCGGTTGTTTCGGCGCAGTCCGCGGTGTGGCCCCAGGTCGACGGTAGCTATGATTATGGTTATTCGGGTGAGAGGGCGTCGAATTTGAAGGACCAAAGTTTTCTTGGGATCAATGTGACGGTGCCTTTCTTTAACGGCGGGAAAAACGTGAACGCGATCCGGAAGGCGAAAGCGAATTATGAGGCTGCCGAAAAAGCCGCGAAGAGCGCGCGGGACGAAGCGATCGCCGTACTTGCGGCCGCGTGGGTGCTTTACACGGACGCGATCGAGTCGGTGGGGGTTCGCAAGAAATTTCAGGAAGCCGCAGAAAAACGCGCCGAGATCATCCGGGCGGAATATGCGACAGGGCTCGTGAATTTCACGGATTTCGATGCGGCGGAGCAGGAAAACGCGAATGCGGAAAAAGATTATGTGGAAAGTCTCGCGAACGTTTTTATTCAGCAGGCCAACTGGGACAAGACCCGGGGGGCCACTTTGGAGGATGCTTACCATGAAAATAAGTAATTGGCCGCGGCCGGTAAAAATCGGATTGATCGTTCTGGGGCTCTTTCTTTTTGTGCGGATGCTCTCTTCGTGCAGCCCGGCGAAAGATTCCCTCGAGATCGTCCGTACCGTGAAGGTCGCACGCGGGGATCTTTCGGTCACGGTTTCGGCGACGGGAATGGTCAAACCTTATAACCGGGTCGAGATCAAGGCCCCCATTCCGGGGCGCATTGAAGAGGTGCTTGTCCAGGAAGGGGAAGAGGTCAAGCAGGGACAAGTCCTTGCCCGGATGAGTTCTGTGGAAAGGGCGGCGCTTCTTGATGCTGCCCATGCTCAAGGAGAAGCCGTGGTCAAACGCTGGCAGGAGGCCTACAAGCTCGCGCCGCTCCTGGCACCTCTGGATGGGACGATCATTGTTCGCTCCGTGGAACCGGGACAGACCGTGACGACCGCCGATCCCGTGGTGGTTCTTTCGGACCGTTTGATCGTGGAAGCTTTGGTGGATGAAACCGATCTTTCAATGATCAAGCTCGGACAAAGAGTGGAGATCCGGCTGGATGCTTACCCCAAAGAAGTGTTCGCGGGCAAAGTCGATCACATTACGTTTGAAAGCAAGCTGGAGAATAACGTCAATGTTTACGCGATCGATATCCTTCCGGAAAAGGTCCCGGAATCTTTTCGAAGCGGGATGACAGCCAATATCATTTTTATCGTGAAAGAAGAAAAAAACACTCTGCTTGTTCCTTCCGGAGCTGTTGTGGAGTGGCCTAAAGACCGCCCCAACTCTCAAAAGGCGGTCTTTGCCGTCTATAAAAAAACTTTCGGGGGAAAACCGGAGCCGGTTCCGGTCAAGACCGGAGGATCCGACGGACGGATGACCGGGATCACGGAAGGTCTGAATGAAGGGCAGGAGATCGTGACCGTCCGGAAGAAAGAAAAGGCGCAATCCGCCAATCCCTTCAGTCCCGGGGGCGCTCCCAAAAAAAATGAGGCCCCAAGGCCTTCATGAAGTTACTGGAAATAGAGCGCATCTCAAAGACTTACAAGATCGGGGAGGTTGAGGTCCGGGCGCTCCAGGACGTTTCCCTTACGATCGAAGCGGGGGAATTCATTGCGATCATGGGCCCTTCCGGGTCCGGCAAGTCCACACTAATGCATCTTCTTGGGTTTCTGGACACACCCGATAGTGGCACTCTCCGTTTGATGGATAAAGACACATCCCATCTCAAAGCGGAAGAGTATGCTTTTCTCCGTAATCGCGTCATCGGTTTCGTATTCCAGCAGTTTAACCTCATGACGAGGTCGACAGCTCTGGAAAATGTCTGCCTTCCGCTGCTTTATTCCGATGACCGTGTCGGGGACCTTGAACGGTCGAAGGAGATGCTTGCAAAGGTCGGGCTTGCCGACCGCGTGGAGCACCGTCCGAACGAACTGTCCGGGGGACAGCAGCAACGTGTGGCGATCGCCCGGTCGCTTGTGAATAAACCCCTCATGATCCTCGCCGATGAGCCTACCGGGAACCTTGATTCCAAGTCCGGCGAGGAAATTTTGGCGATCTTCAAGGATCTCCACACGCAAGGAATGACCATCGTGCTCGTCACACATTCCGAAGAGGTTGCGAACGCGGCCCAGCGGGTCATTCGCATGCACGACGGGAAGATCGTGAGTGATAAAAAACAACCGGCGCACGGGAAACAACCGGCGGCCGGGATCCAGGCGCCGGAGCCCCGAGGATTTTCAAGAGAGAAAAAATATAATTTCGAAGAATTCCAGGAACATTTCAAGCAAGCCAGCCGCGTGATCCTGGGCAATAAGTTACGGTCGTTCCTTTCCATGCTCGGTGTTCTGATCGGGGTGGCTTGCGTGATCACCATGCTCGCTTTGGGGCGGGGCGCGCGCGAAGCGATCACCGAACAGCTGTCCCGGATGGGCTCTAATCTGCTTTCCATCCGCCCGGGTTCGGTGAAAGTCCACGGGGTCGAAGCAACGGCTGCGACGCGCCTGACCTTTGACGATATCCGGGCCATTAAAGAGGTTTCCGCGGTCAAGCAAGTGGGGCCGCAGGTCACGGGGCAGGGCCAGCTGGTTTTCGGGAATAAGAATTGGAGTACCCGGGTGAACGGTGTGACGCCCGAGTATGCGGCCATGAGGAACCAGGAGCCTGTGGCTGGGCGCTTTTTTACCGCCGGCGAGGATCAGGTGCGTCAACGCGTCGTCTTGCTTGGCAAAACAGTTCAGAAGGCACTTTTTGGGGACGAGGAGGCTCTCGGACAAACGATCAAGATCAATCGTGTCAGCTTCCAGGTCCTCGGGATCCTGCCGTCCTTGGGATCCAATGCCTTCCATGATCAGGATGATGTTGTGGTGATCCCTCTCATGACCGCGATGAAGCGGCTTTTGGGAAAAGACTATGTCGACCAGATCGATGTCGAGATCGCGGACTTAAAAGAGATGCCGGCTGCGCAGGAAGAGATCAATCAATTGATCATCCGGAGGCATCGCCTGACCCCGGATCGTTACGACAGTTTTAATATCCGTAATTATGCGGATATCCAGGCCGCACTCTCAAGCACGACCAAGACTTTTGCCGTTCTGCTTGGCGCCGTGGCGGCGATCTCACTTGTGGTGGGGGGGATCGGGATCATGAACATCATGCTTGTGTCCGTTAAAGAAAGAACGCGCGAGATCGGTCTGAGGAAAGCCCTTGGGGCGACCCCGCGGGATATCCTGATGCAATTCCTTGTCGAGGCGGTTTTGATCACCTTTCTGGGAGGCCTCGTGGGGATCGTGCTTGCCGGGGTGATCTCCTGGTTGATCGCGACCATGGCGCAATGGAAGATGATCATCACGCTTGATTCGTTACTTCTGGCGTTTATTTTTTCCGCGGGAGTCGGGATCGTGTTCGGCCTTTGGCCCGCCAAGCAAGCCGCCGAATTGGATCCGATCCGTGCTTTACGGTATGAATAAAATCATCATGAAATCCTCGCCGGGATCCTCCCATAACGCTTCCGGAGCCGGAAGCATTTTTCGGGCATTGCGCCATAAAAATTATCGACTGTTCTCAGCCGGGCAATGTATTTCGCTCGTGGGCACCTGGATGCAGCATATCGCGGTGAGCTGGCTTACGTATCGCCTGACAAATTCGGCCTTCATGCTCGGACTCGTGGGATTCGTAGGCCAGCTTCCAACCTTCGTGATCTCTCCTTTAGCCGGGGTGCTGGGGGACCGATATGACCGGCGTCGTATGCTGGTCATGATCCAATCGCTTGCCATGGTCCAGGCGGCCGTGCTGGCCTTTCTGGTACTTTCGAACCAGGTCCAGGTCTGGCATATCATCGTCCTGAGCGCTTTTCTTGGGATCGTCAACTCTTTTGATATGACGATCCGGCAGGCCTTCACGGTGGAGATGCTCGATGACCGCGAAGACTTGGGGAATGCGATTGCTCTCAACTCCACCATGCTCAATGTCGCGAGGCTGATCGGTCCTGCGATCGCGGGGCTTCTAATCGTTTCCATGGGAGAGGGGATCTGCTTTTTTTTGAACGCTGTTAGCTATATCGCCGTGATCGTGTCGCTTCTTGTCATGAGGATCCCTAGAGCTAGGATCGCCGCAGTTTCCCGGAATGTTTTTCTCGAAATAAAGGAAGGGTTCAGCTATGCCGCGAATTTTCCACCCATTAAATGGATCCTTCTAATTCTGTCGCTTATCAGCTTGCTTGGCGTGTCTTACCAGATCCTGCTACCGGTTGTAACGCGCGAGATTTTCGAAGGCGGGGCAAATACGATGGGGTTTTTCATGACCGCGGCCGGAGTCGGAGCGCTCGGCGGGGCCCTATTTCTGGCTGCTCGGAAGAGCGTGTTGGGACTTCCGAGGATTATCGCGTGGACGGCCGGACTTTTTGGTTTCACCCTGATGGCTTTTTCTTTTTCCAGGGGGTATTGGTTTTCCATGGGGATACTCATGGTCTCCGGTTTCGGGATGATGGTTCATATGGCGGCCTGCAACACGATCCTTCAAACGATTGTGGAAGAGGACAAGCGTGGCCGGATCATGAGTTTCTACACGATGGCTTTTTTGGGGATGATGCCTTTCGGGAGTTTACTGGCCGGGGGCTTGGCCGCGAAGATTGGAGCACCGCATACTTTATTCCTTGAAGGGGTGTGTAGTGTTTTGGGGGCGGTCTATTTTGCTTCCAAACTTCCGGTGATAAGGGCGAAGATCCGTCCGATCTACATGGAAAAAGGGATCATTCCCGAGGTTGCAAGAGGGATCCAGTCTGCTTCGGCCCTTGAGAGCATTTCTCAGGATTAATTCTTCAAAAAAGAAAAGGATCCCAGGATGGTTCCTGGATCGCGAAGGAAAATAAAGTCGGTAACTCAAAAGAAAAGAAAACCTGTGTCTCGAAAATTCCAGTGGCCATTGGAAACTGAGGGAATCGAAAGGATCCTCCGCTTTGAAGACGGGAATCCTTTCAAGATCTTGGGCCCTCACCCTGCCAAAGACGGCCGGGGCGTGATCATCCGTGCGTTCCTTCCGCGAGCCTCAAAAGCCTGGATCCGGGAACTGGATGGAAATAAAGAACGTACGCTGATGGAAAAGGTTCATCCCGGAGGTTTCTTTCAGGCTTTTTTCGAAAAAGCCGGTGAGATCTTTCCCTACAAGATCGAGACTTGCGATGAAACAGGATTTTTTCAAGAGGCCGAAGACCCTTACGCTTTTTTCCCCGACCAATTGAGCGATTACGATTTATATCTGATCGGGGAGGGAACCCATCACCGGAGTTATGAAAAATTCGGAAGCCATCTTTTGACCCTGAAAGATGTCCGGGGTGTTTTTTTTATGGTGTGGGCGCCTAACGCGAAAAGCATCAGCGTGGTCGGGAATTTCAATCACTGGATCCCGGGAGCGCATTTGATGACTCGCCTTCCCACTTCGAACGTCTGGGGTCTTTTCATTCCCGAGTTGGGAGAGGGGGAAGTCTACAAGTATGCGATCCGTTCCTCGGTGGACGGACAGGTCCGCCTCAAAACCGATCCTTATGCGTTCGGAACAGAATTAAGGCCGGGAAGTGCTTCCGTAGTGACCCGTCTGGATACTTTCGTGTGGTCGGATGAGGCGTGGATGGCCCGGCGTAAACAAAAAGACCCTCTTCACTCTCCGATCTCAATTTATGAGGTCCATCTCGGTTCCTGGAAGAGAGAGGAGAAGAACGGCTGCCCCAAACCTCCTTCAGAAATTCAAGGGTCGTTTGGGACTGTCATGAGCAACCCTTCAAAATCAATGGAGGCTCATGGCTGGGGTTTTTTGAATTACCGGGATCTGGCGCATCAGCTGGTGGAGTATGTCAAGTTCATGGGTTACACCCACATCGAACTCATGCCTGTAATGGAGCATCCCCTGGATGAATCATGGGGGTATCAGGTCATCAATTATTATGCCCCGACGCGGCGTTTTGGCTCTCCGGAGGACCTCATGTATCTGGTGGACTACTGCCATCGCCATGACATCGGTGTGATCCTGGACTGGGTGCCGGCTCATTTTCCGCGGGATGGCCACGGTCTTTTTGATTTTGACGGCCGGCAGATCTATGCTTCCGAAAGCTGGCGAAGGGCCGAGCAGCGCGAATGGGGTACGATGGTTTTCGATTTCGGGAAAAAAGAGGTTAGCAATTTTTTGATTTCCAATGCTTTGTTCTGGTTGGACAAGTATCACGTGGACGGCCTGCGAGCGGATGCCGTGGCCTGCATGCTGTATCTGGATTATGCTCGCAAGCCCGGAGAATGGGAACCCAATCGCTACGGCGGGCGGGAGAATCTTGAGGCGATCGAGTTCCTTAAAACATTCAACAAAGTAGTCCATGCAACTTTTCCCGGCATCCTGACGATCGCCGAAGAATCGACGGCCTGGCCCGGCGTTTCAAGGCCTGTCCATCTGGACGGGCTCGGGTTTAGCATGAAATGGAATATGGGCTGGATGCACGACACGCTGGAATATTTTTCCAAAGATCCTCTTTTCCGGAAATACCATCAGGGAGTTTTCCCGTTCTCGAGCCACTACGCGTTCTCGGAGAATTTTATCCTTCCGATCTCACACGATGAGATCGTCTACGGAAAACGGTCGCTCCTGGAAAAAATGGCAGGCGACGATTGGCAGAAGTTCGCCAATCTCCGGCTTTTCCTGTCGTACCTTTTCGCATTCCCCGGGAAGAAGCTTCTTTTTATGGGGAACGATTTCGCCCAACGTAATGAATGGGATTCCAACAGATCGCTTGACTGGCACTTGATGGAAGCGCCCTGCCACCGACGGGTAAATCGTTTGCTTCGGGACCTGCACCGTCTTTACCGGGAGAATCCGGCTTTTTACGAAGGGGATTTTTCAACGGAGGCTTTTGAATGGATCGATTGCTCGGACACCGACCGTTCGGTCGTAAGTTTTCTGCGCTGGTCGCTGGATTACCGGCACGTCCTGATCTTTGTTTTCAATATGACGCCTATGATCCTTGAGCGTTACCGTGTCGGAGTCCCCCGGGCGGGTTATTACCAGGAGATCCTTAACAGTCAGGCTTTCGAGTACGGCGGCTGTGGGTTGGGGAACCTTGGCGGCGTTCATTCTGAAAATGTTCCGTGGCAGAACCGTCCCTATTCCATCAATCTTCAAATCCCTCCGCTCGGCGCCCTGATTTTTCGTTTGGCGTAATCGGAATAGAAGAAAATCAGTTTGATTTTCCGGGATATCCGACTATACTCCGATCGTTGTTCTCGAGTGGGCGGTTTTTTTCGTCCACTCGCCCTGAGCGAAAGCGAAGGGTTTCTTTGAGATTTATGGTGACAGAAGTTGGGAAGAGGGATCCCGCCGCAATCTGGCGGGAGACTCCACGGTGCCGCCGCTGTCGGTAAGGACGAAAGCGAATTGCCACTCCCTTTAAAACGCATGCGTTTTAAAGGGGGGAAGGCTCGCAAGTAGGCTTGTACTTACCTAGTCAGAATATCAACCTGTCACTAAAAATAGTAAGGCGTGAAGGCGTACGGAGTACGGCGTAAAAAGTTTTCGCCGTACGCGAAACGCAGGACGCCTTTCGCAGAATTGCCTCCGAGCAGAGGTCAAGACAGGCTGGCCCTTTCTTGCCCCTTCGAGGCAGAAAGGGTTTTTTTGTGTCCAGAAATAAGATTCCGGGCGCGCATCTCGGGAAGATCAGTGTTTTGTTCCTCGCCGTTTGTCTTCTGAATATCGGATGGAGTTTGCCGTTTTCGAAAAGCCGCGCAACAGACAACGCTCAGCGGGCAACGAAAAATGAAAAAAGTCTTCCGGTTGTTGAGAACAGCACAGCGGAAACGTCCGAAGAGATCCTCACCTCCGACGGTAAAGGCTACCGTCAATCCGCCGCACCCGTTGAACAGAAATCCTCAGAGCCTTTTCTCGAGATTACTCGCACCAAAGACGCCAGCACGTATGTGACCCGGAGTATTTCAATTATTGATCAGGAAGACATCAAGAATTCCACCGCTCGATATGTCCCAGAACTTTTAAAGTCCAAAGCCGGGATTGTTGTGAAGAATACGACCGGGAATCCAAAAGGGATGACTGTGGATATCCGAGGTTTTGGGGATACGGCCAACCGTAATGTTCTGGTGCTCGTCGATGGCCGTCGGACAAATCCCATGGATATTTCCGGGCCGGATTGGGCCGCCATCCCGCTTGAGACAGTCGAGCGCATCGAGATCATCCGGGGACCTTCCTCGGTGCTCTACGGAGATAATGCTGCGGGCGGTGTTATCAATGTTGTGACCAAAAAAGCAGGAGCTGGCGTACATGCCAAGGCTGAGGCCGAGGTCGGATTGCACCAATACAAACGGACCAAAGCGACAGTATCCGGATCCAATGACTGGGCGAACGGACTTTTTCACTATGAAAACACACAAGACGATGGCTGGCGCAACAATACGCAATACTGGGCCAACGACTGGTTTGGGAAGTTCGGCGTCGGACCGTTTTATGGAGCGGGCGTGAATTTCACCGCGGGGCATCATCGCGATCGCTCCGGATTGCCCGGGGCCCTTTCTACGGCCGACATAGAGAGTATTGGACGTCGGGGAAGCAAATTTTCAAAGGATCATACCTGGAGCCAAGAGACTTATTTTACGGCAGATCCCGAGTGGAAATTTGAGTTGGGTGAGAACGGATTTTCGATTTCCGGTTTTAATTCGTTCCAACGACGCTTGAGCAAGGCTGATTATGTCTCCATGGGCAGCAACGCCATGAACAATTTGGACTCGTATGAATTTCAGCCGAAGATCAGCTGGGCGAGGCCGCTGACCAATTGGCTTACAAGTAAATTCACGACAGGTCTGGATTTTTTTGCCGGAACGAATGATATCAAAAATGTTAGCGGAGGGCTTTGGCCGTTCGCGAAATTCGCGACGGTCACCAAGAAGTCCCTGGATGTTTATCTCATCGAGAACCTTTCAGCGTGGGATAAATTGCTGTTGAATCTTGGATTCCGGGGAGGGTGGGCGAAGTACACCTTCGACCAAACAGGCGACACAACAAATTTTGAAACGAAAGGTATGCGAAACGCCTCATTTGATTTTGGCGCCGGCTACAAATTGTTTGAGAGCTCGCTTGCGTATTTTGACGTTTCCCGTTCTTTCCGGATGCCCGCGACGGACGAGTTTTACAGCACCTGGGCGACGCCGGGGCTGAACTCGGGGCTTAAGCAGCAACAGGAGATGGATTATGAACTGGGCATCCGGGATAATACGTTCAAACCTTTGGAAATAGCCGCGAACATCTTTCTTGCCGATATTAAGGATGAGATCTATGTTAATCCGTTGACGTCCGCGAATACCAACTACGCGTCTCCGACGCGACGCTATGGCTTTGAATTGGAGTCCTCTTTGAAGTTGTTTGAAAAACGCTGGTTCAACATCACGCCGTTCTTTAATCTCACGACGCAGAAGCCATATTTTAAAGGCGGTGATTATTCGGGAAAGAGAATCCCGATGGTGCCCGATTTTAAATACGCGGTGGGGTATGCCCTGCAGCCCGTGAAAGGGTTGACGATCTCTACGGAGCTGAATCATTTGGGTCCTCAGTTTGCTATTAACGACCAGGAAAATGATCTCCCGAAACTTAAAAGCTATACGGTCGTGGATATGAAGGTCCGTTATAATTGGCGGGGGGCAACGGTTTGGATCTCTCTCACGAATCTTTTTAATAAAAAGTACTCCGAGTACAGCGTCGACAACTGGATGGGCGGGACAGACTATTATCCTGCCCAGGGACGCAATCTGGTATCGGGTTTTTCACTGGAGTATTGATGTGAAAAAACAAGCTCAACACTCAACGTTCAACGCGCAAAGCCTTCCTTCTCGTTGCCCGTTGCATGTTGCCCGTTGCGCCTTATTATTGCTGATAACCGTTTCTCTTGTGCCAAGCGTTTGCGCTTTTGATGCGCCTGACGAAAAACCGAAGAAGATCGTTTCCATCAATCTTTGTACGGATGAATTGCTTCTTCAGCTTGTGGAACCGGAGCGCGTGGCGGCCGTGACGAAATTCAGCGCCGACCCCGAAGTTTCGACGATCGCTTCTCAGGCTAAAGACATCAAAAAGATCCAGGGTGGCATTGAAGATGTCCAGGCTTGCGGGCCGGATCTTCTTGTAGGCGGAAAGTTTAGCAATAAGGAAACGCTTCGTTTTTTTAGCCGTTCCGGGGTCCCCGTTCTGACCCTGGGACTTCCCAGGAATTTTGAAGACATTTATGCGGATATCCGTAAGCTTGCGGGAGAGGTCGGCGCGAAGGAAAAAGGTGAGGCGATCATCAAACAGATGCAGGATGAGCTTAAGATGTTAAACCCCAGTTCAACGCCCGGTGTTAAAGTTGGCGGCCTCGAAATCAAACACCGGGTGTTTGAAGGGCGCAAGCGTGCGTTCTTTTTTCAAAGCGGCGGCCTTGTTCCGGGTTCGGGGACATTCGAGAACGCGATCATGGAAGCCGCCGGGCTTGAAAATCTCGCGGCGACGGACGACATTCGGGATTACGGGAGTCTTTCTTTGGAAAAATTGATCGAGATGAAACCGGATGTGCTGATCTTCTCAAGTGATCAGAAACAAAAACCTACGGTGCGAGGGGAAGTGCTCAATCATCCTGCGATCCGGAAAGCTTTGCCGCACGTGAAAACCGTGACCCTTCCGTCCTCGATCCTGAATTGCGGTTCGCCGGCATCCATCGAGGCGGTCCGGATCCTTGTTAAGGAAACGAATCCATGAGTGCTAATGCCGAAAGTCAGACGACGGAAATTTCTGGGGCAGTACTCTACGGTCTGCTAGGGACCGCACTTGCACTTGTTTTTCTTTGGTCTTTGAGTGTCGGGCCTTCGAAGATTCTGCTTTGGAATGCCATCCTT
>CAYMER010000199.1:0-8185 GCA_964389345.1 uncultured bacterium
GCATCTGAACGGCAATTTTTGTGGCCTCCGCGTCAGTCCCCAGCGCCGTGACCTTAAACTCTGCGATCGTGTCCGCTCCGGGGACACCTTTTTTCCATGAGTCATCGGCGCCAAACGCCTGCCCGCGATACAGGCTGGCGACCTTTCCGGCCGCCGTACCGGCATAGACCACATTATTGGCCCGGTCGATATAAAAATCCATGCGACGGTCATTCACCGTCACTCCCGGCAGGAACGTCCCGGCCACCCGGCCGTCGCTTCCGAGGACATTGATCCAGCTCGCCAAACCTTGCGTCAAAGCCTCGATCGAGATCCGGCCGGGGATTTTGTTTGCCAGGCCTTGGGCAAACGCGAGCCCCGCGGTCTTCAGATCGAGTCCGCCGCTTGCGGTGATATCCACCCTTTCCGCCGTTCCCTGGGCCCATTTCCTGAAAGCCTCCGGCAGTTCCGCCGGCGTGCCGATCTTTAATTCGGCCGACCCTTTACTCCCGGTCAGGCTTGTCAGTTTGTATTGCGAAACTCCTGTATCGGCCGGAAAAGTTTCGAGCGTCATCAGATCAAAACGCCCGCCGATGATCTTCCCAGCCGAGTCCAGAGCCTTTGCCCGGACCACCACCCCGTAAAGTGAGGCCAGCGCCGCTCCGGGCGCAAGGAATATGCCGAAACAAGCCGAGAGAATTTCCTGCTGCAGCGTATCGAGCTTCGTGTCCGACAACTTCAATTCCGGTTTATTTGCATAACCCAGAAGAAGTTTGGCGGTCTGGACTTTTGCGTCGATCCCGCGCGCCTCCAGTTTGCGCAGGCCCTGGATAAGCTCGAATCCGTCCTGGGCGCTCGCCATCGGGATGCGGAGCGTTTTTTTGACTTCGCGGTCGCCTTGCGCGCCCTTCGAGAAATAAGACAACTGCAGAGCCGTGGTCCACACGTCGCCGGCAAACGTGAAATGCAGGATCTCGGCTTCAAGCCCGTGCGTTCTGATGAGCTGGAGGCTGAAAGACCCGCCTTCAAGGCTGATGCCGGGGCCCGTCAAAAGCGTGCCCAGCGCCTGGCAGAAGCCCTTCATGAAAGCGCCGGCTTTATCGGGAACGACAAGAGAGGTCGCTAGGGCACCCTCGACGGCACCATTGACAACGCCGGCAAGAGCCTCCATCAACTTCGCGGAGGCGGTCTTCACAGCTCCCGGTGTCAAGCCCTCGATACTGCTCATGACGCTGAAAGAGAGCTTCGCCTCGCGCTTGTCATGATCGACCAGTGTCACCGCGGTCCGGATCCCGATCCCTGTCCCGTCGGCGTTCTTAAAAATGGTATAATCGAGCGGTTTTCCGTTCCCGCCATCCTTAAAGGAGAGCGTGAATTCGCCGCCGCTCACGCGTTCAGCTTCGCTGATCACACAGTCTGCACTACCGAGGAGCATCGATCCGGTCAGAGATGCAAACTTCCCGAGTTTGTCGAAATCTTTGGAAGATGTAATTTTGATCTTATCAACCTCCGCTTTGAGCGCTTCCATCTCTTTGAAAGATTGCCCGACATTTTTTTCATTGGCCGCAAAGCCGCTGTGTGCGATGCGGATCCCCGACCTCACCCCCGGCTCAAGCTCGAGTTCTAATGAATACTGCGCGGTGAAGTTACCGTCCAGGCCTTGCGTGAACCCGTACCGCAGATTGAAAAGACCGGGCGAAGTGAATTCAAATATCATTTCGGTGAGCCCGAAATTTTTCAGCCCTTTTGCAACGACAGCACCGAGGAATCCCTGGATGTCTCCTTTCTTGGTCAAATCGAACTTACCCCCGTTATTCCCTGTCTGCGCGATCTTCCGGAGATCGAACGTGGCTTGGAGCGCGGTCTTCATGTCTTTCGCTTTGCCGTTCAACACAGCCCCAGGGGCGAAATCCGTGACCTTGAAGACGAGAATATTGTCCCCTTTGGTGAGGGTGACTTCCATAGTGAACGCCCCGATGAAGGTGATCGTCATCCGGTCGATCCGCAGACGGCCGCTGTCCATGTCGCCCTTGAGTTCGGTAACAAAACTGTACACCCCGACACACCCGTTGATGTCTTTCCCGATGGTGAGATTGTATTTCGCCGCAAGCTTCGCCGTGTGCTCGGCGCCGTATCGGGCGTCGGCAATGTTGTCGGCTTTCGCGTCCTTGACATCGATGTAGGAATTGTCTTTCCCGTACACCCTGAAGCTGAAGTTCACACCTTCCGCAGTAACGGTCGCCCGGAAGTTATAGACGACGCCGGGGACCCTTTGGGCCGCGTCCTGGAACTCTCTCTCGAAAGAAACCGCGTAGCTTTCTATTTGCTGGATAGGGATATCCATCGCCAAGGCATTCAAAAAGCTTTGCATACTGCTCGGGTCCGTGAGGATACGCCCGCCTGCCGCCCCGACGATCTGTTCCATCATGCGGTTTCCGTTTTCATTTCTTGTTTCAAAAAAGTAGCCGGTCCCATCGATCGCGAACCTGGAGTTCTCCGGTTGCTCGGGGGCGACCGCCTTGACCTCGGCGGCCGTGATCCTGCTGTCTAGTGTCCGCGCGAATATAAATGCCCTGCCATCGTAGGTCACGCCGGTGACCCCGAGACCCGCAAGCTGGCCCACGAGCGCCGCGTTTTTCATATCCAATCCGCGCTGGTTTAAAAGACCTTTCGCCGCGTCTTTGTCCTGGGCATCAAAAGGAACATAGTAGTTCCCGCCATCAAATGACACCGCGATGGACGGCTTAAACAGGGAAAGGCTCCCCATCTCCTCCAGCCTCAGTTTCACAGCCGCATCCCCAATGAAGGACTGCGACTTCCCGGTTCCCGTATCCGTAACGGTCAGCTTCGGAACGGTCTTGTCAAACGAGAGGTCAGCCTTCACGATGTTCCCGTTCTCCTTAGTGTAAAGGGTGACCGGCTCATTTTTCTTTTGGAAATCCGCCAAAAGATCGGACGCAGTTTTCGCCTTTTTGTCAAGCACCTGCTGGGCTTCCGCGAGCTTCTGCTGAGCAAAACTGATAACCCCGCCGACAACCGATGTGAAAATGCCGCCGACAAAACTCGCTGTGTTTTTGCCGAAATGCTGGGCAAAATAGCCTTTAAAGTCGCCCTTGTTATCTCCTTCGTTAGCGGTGAGCATGTAGACCGAAAATGCCCACATCGAGTCTATCCTAAGCGTCTTGAATGCATTAAGATAATGGATCGCCTCCGTTTTTCCGGTATCAGCTGAAATGCCATCGCTATTTCTTTTGTCGAGACGGTCCACGCCGCCCATGAGCCCGCCTTTGATCCCCGCTTCAAGCAGTGAGGAGGCCAAATTCGCGACCATGTAGTAGAGCGGGTCGGTCTTCTCCACATCGGTCCAATCAAGGATCGTTTGCTCAACAATGATCGGCACAACCACCTGCTTCAGAACGTCGCTAAAAAACTTGTCCCATCCGCCGTTGTACAGTTTGGAATTAAGAGATCCAAAGAAATTATTGGCCCAACTCGTCATCTCGTCCCAAGTACTCGTACCGGTATTATCACCCGAAGATGACGGACTCCCGCTCATAAGACCTTCCGCCGCAATGGCCAGGGCAGCGCCGAGGTAAGCATACGGGGCCATCTTCAGGAGCGTACCGAAATAACTTCCTTGGGGATTCGCGAGATAGCTGGCTGTTCCGCCGACAAGAAGACTGGTAGTTCCGTTCACCGCGACCGCGAGAGAAATATCCTTCGCCAGGGCCCATCCCGTGCCGGCCCAATTGACTGTACCCCCGGCCTGAAAAGCAGTCTGAAAATATTTGCCCGTGTCGGCCAGCCAATCAAGGCCTACGGGGAGATAGTTCATAATGACGCCTGTGATCGCAGACGTGACAAAACTGGTCAGGGCCGCGCTGAAACTGCCGGTCAGCGCAAAAGTATAGATCGCTTGAACGAGCGCACTCCAAAGCACTGCAGCCCACCACAAAATGGGAATACAGTAAAGAATGACCTGGATGATCTTGACGATCCATCCGATCACCTGGCCCCACACGCTGCTACTGGATTTGGTCTGGATCGTCTCCTTGGACCAGGTGTTTGAATAGGTGTTCACCTTGATCCCCTTGGCCTGGCCGGTCAGCAACATCGCCTTTGACCATTTTGCCGCGGCCTCGTCATCATAAAAAGTCCAGGTCTTGGTGATGCTCGTGGAGGACCCGCCGAGCCAGCCCCCGCTCTTCTGCTTGGTATAGGTGTACGAGTACGAGGAGATCAGCTGGTTGCCGTTGTAGAAATAGGTCGTCGTGGTGTACCCACCCTTGAGCTTCGCGTAAGTCTGGATGAGCTGGCCCTTGGAGTTATAAAAATAAAGGGTCGTGACCTTGTTCGTCGTGCTCGTCAGGAGCCGGCCGGTCAGTGTCCGAACTTCGACGGTCGGCAAGGCAGCTTTGGGCCGCCGCATAACACCACTTGCTACTTTCGACTGAAATCCGGCCCATGTCAGGGTGATCAGATTGCCGGTTTTTATCCCTCCCAACAGGTTAAGGACTGAATAACCCGACAATGTTTTCGGCTTTTTCAAACCCAGTAAGGCGAGCGGATCCAAAATCACGTCTGAGAGGACCACCGTATCCGGATTGTATTCCAGCTTGACGTACTGGCTCCCCGCAAAGTAATCCACCACGGACCGCGTCATAAGCCATAAGCTTCCAGCTTCCAGGACCGACAATCTTGCTTTGGGCAAAGACCATAACAAAAGATCTTCAATGTAGGCCGTGACAAACCGCGAAAGGCCGAGAAGCGAGAAGATATGAGAATTGGCGAGAGCTTGTTGCGCCGGGATTAATGCCAAGGCTGCGAGACCGACAAACCCAACCACCCAGGTAGCCGGGAGGATTGTCAAGGCCTGTTTAAAAGCATCATAGGCGGCCCACATCGCGGACACGGTCAGGTCCATCACATACCAGGTCGCGCCGGCCTGGTTGTAGGTCGTCGCCGTCCTGATCACGTTCCCGGAAACATCGACCAAGGTGTCGCCGATAACGTCGAGGACGCCGGCACGATGAACCACAGCATCCGTTCCCTTGAACCCTTTATTGTTGATCGCTTCAAAGTGGGTCGACTGCGTTCTGTGGTTGTTATAAAGGGTCATGGTGTAGGTCGTGAGGATCTGCGAGTAGAGATTGTTCTCGATATAACGCGTCATGTCCCCAAACGCGTTATAGACCATCCCGTAGACGTGAGCGATCTGGAAGACTTCATTGCCCGTGGGGACATTGAAGGAGTACTTGCCGGCGACATCATCGACTTCGGCCCCAAGCGAGGAGGTATCGTAGGCCCGGAGAACACCCGCAGCGTCGTATTGATAATTGCTCGTGATGCTGTACTGCTTTCCTTTCTGGTCGTAGGCGTTTTGCAGCGTCGTTCTCCCCCGCGCATCATAAAAAGTATCCACGGTGGTCTGATAATGCTGCTTTTCGGAATAACCGGGATTGGTCACGAGGCTCGTGTCCACGACATACACCGTATGGTCCTGATAGCTTCCGTTCGGGTTGTAGGTCCGGACGCTTGAAGAAGTCTCCGCATATTTCCCGAGACGGAGCTCGGAAGTCGTCAACCCCGTCTGGTTGCTGTCCCCGAACTCATCGACCGCGTAGCTCATGACCGTCCGGCCGTGCGTCAGCAGGTCTTCCACGGTCATCGCGATCATTCGCCCGGACCGGTCGTAGGCGTAGGTGCTGATGCTCGCCACGCTCCCGTCCAGGCCGTACCCGTCTATCCGGACCGCCCGCCCGTTCTCGTAATAAGTCGTTTGCGTGAGCTGGCCGTGCGGGTCGGCGGTATACGTGTGAAGGTAGGTGTCTGAGGAGATCAGGGTCCCGTTCATGGCATAGTTGTAACTCATGGTCGTCGGGGCGCTGAGCCCGCCCCCAACGAATGCACCCATCGGGTCCCCGCCGAGAAGCGCCGCCCACAAGGCCTCCGTGCCGCTCATCGGGGTATAAACCGCGTCATCCACCGTGAACGAAGTTCCGAGGGCGGCCCCGAGGATCTTGATCCGGATCTTTTGGGCCCCGGCCATATTCAATTCATGCTGGTACCGGCCGTCGGCCGCCACGGAAAGCTCGTGAGTTCCTCCCGAGCGCCATGAAGTTCCGTCAAAATATTCCACCGCAAACGTTGGAGAACCCGTGAGCCCGGTATAGCGCCCGGCCAGGACAAGATAACCGCCGCTCGTCAATGATCCGCCACCCGGCCAATACTCGAGGACGGAGTTAGCGCCAAGCGCGGAGGCCGAAAGGCTCATCGAATTGACTAGAAGATGGTTGGCATACTGTATGCCTGCCGGAGGCGTGGCGCATCCGCCTTCACCGGCACAAGGAGCTCCGGCGTTCGTCCATACAAACCGGACTCTTTTGATCGTCGTAAGTCCTCCGGAGGAAAGGGCAAAACTCGAAGAAAGCGGGGTCCCCGTCGCATCGACGGAAATATTCCCGGCATTGCTCCAGTTCGAGCCGCTCGCGTCCCCGGAGACCTGCGCCATCATATTGAAGGTGCTGGACGGATAGGGCGAGAGGGCGCCGGAATTCTGGGTCGCGAGAGTCAGGTTAAAAAAGTCATTGTTGACCGTGACTCCCGCAGAGCCTCCCACGTTATAGGTCAGGGTCGTCATCGGCATACCCGTCGCGGGATCGACCATGGGATCACCGGACGTTACGGTCCCCGCGAACACGGTGGTTCCGGCTCCCGAGACCGTCGCCGGCAGAAGATTCTGCACCGGGTTATTCCAGATAAAGACCGCACGGCTGGATCCCGTAGCGATCGGGTCATAGAGCGTGACCGTGGCCAGCGACTCGGACGCGAGATCGGACGCTGCCGTCGAAAGCGCCACGGTATTGATCTGCAGATGTTTTTTAGAACTGCCGTTGGTGCACTGAACCCGTACCAGGATGGGTCCGGAACTGGCCGGGATCTGAGAACCCAAAGCAAACGTCAGTTTCGACGCGGAGCCGGTCAAGACCTTGGTGGCACTTCCGGCATCAGTCCAGGTCGTGCCGCCATCCATGCTGATCTCAAACTTCAGGTTAAAGGCCTGAGCGCGTGTGGAATCAAAGCTCCAGCTTCCATAGCTTGAGGAAGCCTGGTTCTGAAGAGAAAGCGTCAGATAATAGTAGCTCCCCGCGGGAACAACCCCAGTCGGTGAAATGGCGTACTGGATCCTGGCATCGCTCGAGGTTGCGTAGACGCGCGAAGTGTTCGTCACCCACGTTCCCTCCCGATTGTTTCCGGTGCTACCGTTGACGGAGGGCGCTACGCTGGACGTGTCGATCGGGCCATAATCGTATTGATACCCTTCGACATAATGGAGCACGTCCCCGCTGTAAACGTACTTGTCCTTCCGGACCAGGCGCCCGTACGCTCCGTAATATTCGACACGGTCTACCCGCGTCCCGTCCGCGCCATAAAACGTGATAGACGTAAGCTGGCTTTGCTCCCGCGAGTAGTCGTAGGACTCGATCCGCTCGAGGATCCCGTTTGCGTTATAGGAATTCATCTGCTGCTGGGCGTAGTTCATCTGCTCGGCATAGATCTCCTGCGCGTCACGGCCCAGGGACTCGGGAGCCAGCCAATCCGGCGAAACCCCGTCCCCGCTGAAGGTGTATGTCCCCATCGGTAGTGTCCCATACTGAGAAGCTGTAAGGGCCGTTCCGCCGGCGGGCAACCACCACCAGCTATTGCCGGGAGTTCCGGACGAAAGAATATTTTTCTCTTTTGCCTCGAGAGCGGCATTGAAGTAGGTAATGCTCTTGATCTTGTAGTCGGAAGGTTTTGTCGCGAAGTTCTTCCCCAGAGCCTTTTCGATCGTGTAGAGGAGCGCCCCCGACTGCTGGCTATCGTTACTGTAAACATTTTCGGAACGGCTGACCGTTTCCTCGTACCGGACCGCCTTCTGTCTGGCCGTCACTTCTTCGATCGTCGCGTAGCCAAGCGAGCTCGTGACGCCTTCCACCGTTTTGGTCGCGTTCCCTGAGGAGACCCTGATATAGCGGACCTCTTGGGACTTGAAATTCACGGCCTGTTCGCCCTGCACGGCGCGCGTCTCGTCTGCCGCAAGCGTCACAGTCGTCCAGTTCACCTTGTCATTGGAAACCTCGACTTTGAAGCCGTGATGGACCCGGCTGTCGCCGTCGAAGAAATCAACCTTGACCTGATCGATCGTGCGAAGTTTCCCAAGATC
>CAYMER010000200.1:0-2854 GCA_964389345.1 uncultured bacterium
AAGGCCCAGCTTTTTGAAGTCTCTCAAGAGGCCATCGCAATCAAAAGCGAGATCGAAAAGATCCGTGAACAGGTTCAGAATGTCGAATAAGAAAACAGAATCAGGCCACGGCATCCTGGCGGTCCTGTCGGCGCCCTCAGGATGCGGGAAAACAAGTATTATCGAACGCCTTCTCAAGCGGCACCCGGACTGGGTGCGTTCGATCTCGGCGACGACGCGCAAGCCCCGGATCGATGAAAAAGACGCGCAGGATTATTTTTTTTATTCCAAGCGGGATTTTGAGCAGAAAGTGCGCGACGGGAAGATGTTGGAACATGCCGCGATCTACGGTAATCTCTACGGGACCCCGCGGAAATTTGTGGAGGATCAGGTCGCGGGGGGCAAGACCGTGATTATGACGATCGATGTTCAGGGAACGAAACAGATCATGGAGTCCTGGGGAAAGGAGCGCCCGCTCCTCAGCATTTTTATTCTTCCGCCTTCGGTCAAGGCGTTACGGGAACGGCTTACAGGGCGGAACACGGAAAGTCCTGAAGAGATCGAAAAGCGGATTGAAATTGCGCAAAGTGAGATCAAGGCCGCGAAACTTTATGACCACACGGTCATCAACCAGAACCTGGATCAGGCCGTCCTTGAGGTCGAGGAAATTATTTTGAATGATTCACAACAAAGGAGAAAAAAATAACTATGGTGTATATCGCGTTAGAAAAGATCTTATCGGAAAAAAACAAGAGCCTCTACAAAAGCGTGCTGACTGCTGCGGCACGGGCTAATGAGCTCGCGCAGGGCGCGCAGCCGCTCATCAAAACAGATTCCAAAAAAGTTGCAACCATCGCTTTGAACGAAATGGCCGCGAAGAAGGTTAGCTATGTTGAGATCAAAGCCAAAGGCAAAAAAACTCTCGGGTAAGACGGTCCTCCACATCCTGACGGGCAGTATCGCCGCCTACAAGGCCCCGGAGCTCGTCAAAAAGATGAAAGACGAGGGCGCGAGGGTGGTGTGTGTCATGACAGCCTGCGCCAAGGAATTTGTGACGCCGACTGTGCTTCGCACCGTCAGCGGCGAGCGCGTTTATTCCGAGATGTTCTCGCAGGATGCTCCTTTCGGTGTGATGCATACTTCTTTGGCGGATCTTGCGGACCTCGTGCTTGTTTCTCCTGCGACCGCGAATTTTATCGCGAAAATGGCGACCGGTATTTCGGATGATCTGGCCAGCTGTCTTGTTCTCGCGACACGGAAACCCATCCTGGTCGCTCCAGCCATGAACGACAACATGTACACGCATCCTGTGACCCAAAAAAATATCGCCCAACTCAAAGCTCTCGGATACCACTTCGTGGATCCGGTCGAAGGGGACCTGGCTTGCGGGCGCGTCGGCGTCGGCCATATCGCCCCGGAAGAGTCGATTCTCGCTGCAGTAAAAAATATTCTTTCCCAAAAAGCCGGCCGCAGGTAACACACCGTGGCGCTACGCCTCAAAAAGATTCTCATTACCGCCGGGCCGACACGGGAGATGATCGATCCCGTGCGATTTCTCTCCAATCTTTCGACCGGGGAAATGGGCTACGCCCTCGCGAAAGTCGCTGTCTCCAGAGGTTATCAGGTAAGTCTTGTCAGCGGCCCGACGAATCTTCTGCCTCCCAAAGGTGTGAAGTTCTACACCGTTCTCTCGGCCGTACAAATGAAAAAGGTTTGCGCGGAACTTTTTCCAAGCCACGACGGTCTCATCATGACAGCGGCTGTTTGCGATTTCATGCCGGCCTCGGCAGGCCGGCACAAGATCCCGAGTGCAAGAGGGCTGACACTGAAGCTTAAACGGACGCCGGATGTCCTGGCGTCGCTCGCGAAACGAAAGGGGCGAAGGGTCGTCATCGGTTTTTGTCTTGAGACGCAGGACCTGATCCGCCGCGCCAAAGAGAAGCTTAAAAAGAAGAGGCTGGATGGTATTGTGGCGAATTTTTACGGGCCCGGCCATATCCCGTTCGGAAAACGACGCGTGGAGGCTCATTTGATCGATCGTGCCGGCAAGGTCCGGAGAATTGCGAATCGGTCCAAATTGCAGGCCTCGAAAATTCTTTTGGAATGGATGGAGGGGTTATGCGAGGATTCCTTCGGGAGGCTCTAAAAATCTATTCTGAAAACAGGAAAAGTGATTATAATGAACAAAATTTCAGAGTTGAGAAGCCATTATCAAACTTAGCAAAGGAGGGAATTATGAATTTCTTCACAAGAAAACTTGCGATTGTTTTGATCCTGCCGCTTGTTCTTAGCGGGTGTGCGACCGAGAGCGGTTTGAGTGAACGGGAAACGGGCGGTTTGGCGGGTGCGGCGCTTGGTGCGGGGGCGGGTGCTCTTGTCGGAGCCGCGTCAGGTCATGCGGGTGTCGGTACGGCCATCGGAGCGGGCGCCGGTCTTTTGACGGGTGTGGTGGCAGGCGAGATGGCGCGCCGTCAGAAGGAGCAGACGAAAAAGGAATTGCGGCAGGAGATGATGCAGCAACAGTATCAGCCCCAATACGCGCCCCAGCCGGTCGCGGCCCAAGGTGCCATGTCGGTCCAGCAGCAACCGGTCTACACGCCGCCTGCAGTGAAGCAGGAACTGAACACAAAATATAATCCGAGGACGGGGCAGACCTTTCCTTCGAATTATACCTATGATCCGAATACCGGCGAAGAGTTGAAGCTGCTCCAATAATCCCATGAAGAATCCAGTGAAGCCAAAAAAGATCAAGAAAATCGGGATTCTGACCGGGGGCGGAGATTGCCCGGGCCTCAATGCGGTCATCCGCGCCGTTACTAAATCCGCCATTGCGAACCATGGTTGGGAGGTTTTTGGTATCGAGGACGGTAGATCG
>CAYMER010000201.1:0-2554 GCA_964389345.1 uncultured bacterium
CGTGAGATCGGCCTGCCCATCCTGGCCCGGGGTGTTTTCCTGGATAACGAAGATTCAAAGCCCGCGATCCTGGCCCAACTCAAACAATTGAGACAAGTCGCCCGGGAGAAAGGCAACGCCATCGCGATCGGACATTACCGCACGAAAACACTTGAGGTCCTGGCTACCGAGATCCCCGCGATGGAAGACGAAGGATTCCAGATCATTACCCTGGAGGAAATGCTGCAGGTCCAGCGCGATTAATAAAGGTGCCAGGCACCTTTATTTCATTTTTGCGCGAAAAGTTTCATGATGCAGTTCAGTGAGTCGTAGACGCGCGAACTTTCCCTCCAGCTCCTGATCCGCCTCAATGATCACGCGCCGGTCCTGATCCATACGCCCCACCCACTCTTTAGGATTGTCGGGATTGCGGCCTTCCACAAAAACAGTGAATATCTTCCCGATCAGCGCACGGCTCTTCTCTTCCGTGATCTCTTTCTGAATCTTCAATAGTTCCTGATTCCTCGCGGCCTTGATCTCGAAAGGCACATCATCCGTCAGCTTGGCCGCGGGCGTTCCGGGCCGAACAGAATATTTATAGATGTAAGCGCTGTCAAACCGTATCTCCTCAAGTGCACGTTTCGTTTCCCAATGATCTTCCTGCGTCTCTCCCGAAAATCCCGCAATAATATCCGTTGTGATCGAGATCTCCGGCACCAGTTCTCGCAGTCGCTCGATCTTTGCCTTGTATTCCGCATAAGAATGAAGCCTCTTCATCCGTTTCAAGATCCTGTCCGAACCGGATTGAAGCGGCAGATGGAACCGCCGGCCGATCTTGGTATTGCGCGCGATCACTTGGAAAAGTTCTTCCGTCGCATCCGACGGATGAGAGGTCGTGAACGATATTCTTTCCAGCCCATCTATTTTACAAAGCATCTCGAGCAACTGGGAAAACGATATCTCCTCCGGATTAGTAAGGGGTAAGGCGTACGGCGTACGGCGAAGTTCATGCGCCGTACTCCGTACTCCGTACGAATTAACATTCTGCCCCAAAAGCGTGATCCACTTGACGCCGTCCGCAACCAGACGGCGGGCCTCGCGGCACACCTCGCTCGCTGGCATCGACACTTCTCTTCCCCGTGTCATTGGAACAACGCAGAACGTGCATTCCTTATTGCAGCCGGTCATGACCGGAAGCCACGCGTGAAAACCGCTGTCGCGCTTGGTGTGTTCGTTATACTCGATCGAGATACCGTCCTGTTTGATCCGAAAGATTTTTTTTCGGGTTTCATAAACCTGGCGGATCATTTCCGGAAGTTCTTTGATGTGACGCGTCCCGACCATCAGGTCCAGGCACGGGAATCTCTTGAAAAGTTTTTCCCGATGTTCCTCGACCATGCATCCCATGAGACCGATCACAAGCTCCGGCCGCTCCTTCTTCTCCACCCCCAGCATCCCGAGTCGCCCCCAGACACGCTCCTCCGCGTGTTCACGCACAGAACAAGTATTCATAAGAACAATATCGGGTCGTAGAGGTTGGTCAACAACCCCACGACCCGTACTGGGCGCGCAGGACGCTTTGAATCCAGTCCCTGCGGGATTGGGCGACAAGTGCGGCGCCCGCTTTGTCCATATATCTGTGTCATCCTTATCGAAAACAACCTCAAACCCAGCCTGTCCCAGGATCCCCGCCGCCACCTGACTGTCGTAGGTGTTCATCTGGCAGCCAAAGGTCTTTAATAATACTTTTTTATTCATAAGCCTTTAAGCTTTCACGATTTAACGCGTCATGTGAAAAAGCTTTCACCCCAACGGTATTCGAAAGTCCCCACTTCCCTTCGATCAGTAGATCTTGTAACTTTTTTGGGCTGGAGAAGGCTGGGCGGTTGGCGTCTTGACAGAGGTAGTCACTGGCGCCGCGATCGGCTTAATGACTTTGGGAATGACGATCACCGGCAGCAAGGCCTTGGCGGTTCCGCGCACCGTGGAGGCGGTCTGCACCTGGCCCTGCATTTGTACGGCTTTTCTGGAAAGATCCATATCCCGGACCACGGTCGCCGAAAACCTGTCCTTTTCAATGGGGGGCTCGACGCTTTTTGCACTTCCGGGTCCCCGGTTCGCGAACATATAAACCGCCAACACCACGACCGCGACCAGCACGCTCGCGACGATCCATTGCGTCTTGCTTGCCAATATCTTCACAAGAAACCTCCTTCAAGGTGAAAGTTTATGATCTTAGTACGGGTTAAGCCGCCTGCGCGACGCCTGCCCGCCAGAGCAGTGTGGCGGGGATTGCTGGGCCACGATCTCGGCTATCAATCAAGAAGCAGGCTGGCAAGACCTTCCTTCACTTGTTCAGGATCTCGATTTTTTTCTTTTCCGAAACTTCTTTGACTTATATTCCGCAGAAGGACTTTTGACCTTACCGGGACCGCTGGCTTGCTGATCCCTGTAAAAGTCCAGGAACTCACGTGGAGATAAAACCCGTATTCCTTGCCGGCAAGACGGCGGGAAATGTTTCAGGTTCCCGGTGATAAGACACTCCACCTGAGCCGCTAGGGCCACCTCAAGAAAC
>CAYMER010000202.1:0-5160 GCA_964389345.1 uncultured bacterium
CATTATCTAAACAGACCGAGACTCGTTTTAAAGGATTGTTCGTATTAGCTCGCGCCTTTTCTTCTCTTTCAATAATTTCAAAGACATCCGCAGCCTCTTCTGTATCTTTAAAACAGCGTGGGTACATTATCCATTCTGGTCGGTACTTCGGTAAAATCAGACCTACGCCTGTTGCATCCGAATGATCCGCATCAAATCCAGTCAAGATTAATCCCTGCACGCACTGATCCCTCAGGCATTTGGCAAGAACACCTTTGGCATATGCAACAGTGTCATCCCCGCCAGGCGGAATTCTAGAATCCGCGATGATCGCCTCATTATTATGCCGAACAATTACGAGCGACCCTTGGCCCACATTAACAGTAATTATATCCATCCCACTTCTCCTGGTTATTTTCGTTTAAAAAGTTCACGATTTAAATCTTTTTCAAAGGCGCCTATCGCTCTTCGGGCCGATTCAAATGATTTTTGATTATAACCATCGTTTGTTTCAAATTTTTTCGCGTCAGAGCCACTCAGACCGATAGAGTATGAAAAACTGCCCTCTGTCGCGGTTTCCAGCACAACAACCTCGACTGATTCGTTATTTATCAAATCAATTTTCCCCTTCCAGTACAAAGCCCCCACCTTCTTTGAAAAGAAAGGTTTAATGCTGGGGTGCAGTTCGTGAATAAATTCGCGATCCTTTGCCCTTGTAATTTTAACTTCTTGGCCTGAGCTTACCAGATCACTTTGAGGCGTAACCTTTTCTTTATGATCCGGCCATATAATGGGCTTTTTGATGATTTTTATATGCGAATCATGGATTTCAAAAACTCCTGTTTTTCCCCGCTCGAGGAAGTAATGCTTTATGTCGTATCGTCCCAGCCCCGATCTAACATTATGATGCTGTTTGGTTATCAGAATGGCGTAAAAAAAATCAGTGTTATGATTTTGATGGTTCACGGTCTTTGTATAGGTCTCAATGTCTCCACGACTTAAACAATCCAGTCCGTTGACGTGATGCGTGTGCCAATTCCCCAAGTGCTCTAAGTCAGGATATTTTTTTTCAAGCTCACGGAAAATATTGGTTTGATAGTCACCGTCTTGAAAAAAACTAACCGCCGATCTTTTGGCATTTGGACCTGGCTCAATTATTCCCGTCACTTCAATCTCAAAAGCATCTCCGTGCTTGTGGTAGTTCCCTATTACTCTTCCACCGGTTTCATCCTGCTTGTATTTATCACACTCATCAAAAATCGCATGAAGAGCATCTTCTCGGATCGAGATACTTAACTTTGATGCATCTGGTTCTATTTTTAGTCTTTTTTTTCTGAACATATTTTGCATCCTTCTTGTGGGGCAAGAGTGATTCTTTGAATTTGAAAGTTTTTAGTGAACGGTTGAACAGGTCTATTTCCCCAAACAATATAATTTTCCGGAATAGGTGGAAGTGATTTGGGCCGTTCTTTCAAGGTTGCAGCAACGGAATCGAGAACAAATCTCGTATGAAAAGCTGAAACGAAAGCAATATCGACGTTGAGTCCCGGAGAATCTTTTATTTCTTCAATTTCCATTCCGTAAACTTTTTGTCTTTCCTCCTCGGAAACTAAATCCATTTCTCGAATCCCTTGACGGAACTCGCTTCTTTCTAAAACTGCTTCAAGGCAGGCTAAACAACCCCCTTCTCCGGGGCGAAAACTGAACACTTCCCCACCGATGCCACGCGTAAAAACGCGGGCGACAACAAATGGTATGGCATTTTTGACGCAGAGCTCGTTGATTAAATAACGGGTCGGTTCATTATCGGTAGCAGCAATCACCACGGTTACATGACTAATTTCAGCTTCGAGATCTCCATAACTCAAGATATCTGCATCAATTTTTCGGATTTTCGCAGAAGGATTTCGATCCAAAATGACTTCTTCCAAACAATCTGTTTTTTTTCGGCCAACAAACCTTAAACCACAGACGTGTCGGATTACGTTTTCAGGTCCTAGCGTATCCTTATCGATTAGGGTAAAATCACAAATTCCGGACATTGCCAACTGTAACGCGACATTGCCTCCCCCAGAACCACAGCCTGCTATCAGCACCTTAGTATCTTTAAGCAAATGCAAATCAAATAAAGAATTTATTCTTGCAAAGATTTCATTGTCATTCATTGGCTTGGCTCCATGTCCGCTGGCCATTTTCCGGACGATTTCCATTTGCAGTAATGATCAAGCCATTTCCGGCTTAAATCCAAAACAAAAGCGATGTTGTGTTTACCGGGATTCCAGCTCGCCATGGCACCAAGAATGCAGAGAGAACCGTCTTGCCACCGATGAGGAGCATTATCTTTGAGAGGGTCAGCGTAAATTTTGGGCGCAATACTTGGATAACCGTGAGGCAACACTATTTTTATAGTTATCTTTTCAGAACCAATTTCCTCCAAAAAGCTCATTTCGACATCACAACACTCTGAAATTTGAAGCTTTGGATCCCGACCTTTTTTATGGAGCTCCGCTAATTCTTCAAAGAGTCTGTCCTTTTTTATATCAGGAAAGAAAACCGATACGGGAACAAGACAAGCTTTCTGCTCGCCATTTCTTTCAATGACGAAAGCTTCTCCACTCCTAGATACTCTGTCTAAAATCTCTCCGGGAGAGCTACGCAACTCCATCATGCTAAGTGGTTTAAAATCGAGCATGCTAACTCCTTAATGTTTAATTTCCGCGCCTGGCCAAGCTCCCAAATGTTTCCAGACCTCATACTTATTCAGCCATTTAGCTACTCTCGCAATTACAAATACAAGATCATGTGTACCGGGATTCCAAAAATTCGGATGAAGATAACAAATTTTTCCATTGGTATAGCGGTGCGGGGCTCTGTCTATAACCGGTTTCGTTATATAAACATCCGGCATTTGATTGGGATAACTGTCGGGAAAATATATTGAAGCAATATAAAACTGCTGAGAGGGCGGCTGCAGAGCCACCTTCACAAAAGCTTTTCCATCCGTTGTTGGATTTAGCTCCACGCAAGAGAACTGTAATTGAGCGCAGTCAAACTCAGAACGAATCCGTGCTAAATTCACAAATCGCTCCCAGCATATTCACCCCCTAGATTCTCTTTCATGGTAAGAGGTTTTTTTCCGCCCGTTTCTGCTGAGCTTGTTTGACCTTGTGCGCGAATTTCGCCATTAGGAAGAATTTCAATCGGCACTTCCTCTTCGCGGTCCAAAATAGCTTCGAGTTCTTGAATTGTCGGTTTTTTTCCCATAAACCCTCCATATTTTACTATTGACTGCTACAATTATATTAATTGCACAGTTGTTGTCAACAATTTTTATAGTATGGCGCCTTTCACGCTGCTCGATTCGAGGGATCTCATGCTCGCTTCGGCTGGCCCCCTCAGCCCCAGTCTCAGCTACGCAAGGCGTTTCGCCCTACCAGGAGAGCCCCCGCCCGACCTATTCCAGACAAAAAATCCTCCTCTTTTTTTTGTGAATAGAAAACTACGCGAGGATGAGCGGATGTCACCATTGATTGTGACATACAAAAGGGGCTACAACAATTTGCCGTAAACCTCTTTTGCGAATTAGCGCCGAACCCCATCCGCCGTTTTCCCAGGCGAATAGCACTATAAAACGAAGCGGCCTTAAGAAAGATGTTTGCTGACGAGCTTGGTCATCTCGAACATATTGACGACCTTCTTGCCGCCGAACACGACCTTGAGCGAGGCATCCGCGTTAATGTTGCGCTTATTCTTCTCGTCTTGGAGCTTGTTCTTCTTGATGTAGACCCAAAGCTTTTTTACGACTTCGCTACGGGGCATCGGCCCTTTGCCGACTACTGCCGCGAGCGCTTCGCTGATCTTCATCGGTTTCATAAACGCTGAATTTGCTTTTGCCTTCGCCTTCGCCATGGTGCTTTCTCCTTTTGATTTGAACCGAGTTCCCGTGTCCGGACTTCCCGAACCCGCGCCCACGGCTTTTACTGGGCGGCATCATACAATATTGTTTTGCGAACAACAGTATATTTTTGTTTCCGGATTATTTTATAGTAAGCAATGAGGCTCCCCTTACGCGCTAGGAGGTCCTGAAAAATCAATATCAGGAAACGCTTGTTGCAAATTAGCGCGGACATCGTTATTGAACCCCGCCAGCCCTTTCCGCAGCACCATCAAGGAACTCTGCCCCAAAAGACGAATAAACCGGGCGCAGGTCATCTCGGAGGGATCAATGAGCAGCCATTTACATTTTTTATTAATATTAAAAGCTGTCATCATTTTCGACCTGGCTTGGGCATCCCCTTCTGGTAGCGAATATCCTATTATGATAATGCAATCTGCCTCACATAATCGCTCGAAGAATTTGCTCCATTGGGGCGCAAGCAGCTTGTAAAAGTCTCCGCAATATTTATAGGCGCTAGGCTCTAAAATAACCGGCTGGTCGGAGGAATTCGGATCTTTTGAATATTCATTCCATTTCCGCTCCAAGTTACCTGAGGACGCGAAGCGCACATAGGTAAGCCGTCCATTTATCATCCACCAGTTGATCCCGCCATGGAGCTTCAAAAAAAGATGCTTGGGCCATCCGCCGTACCAGTTATCTATGGAGATAGCTAGCGACGGATTAGATCTTGCCCCCGGACCGGCCCATGATTGCCAATACCAGAATGAAGCATCAAAAACGCAGTCCCAATTAAAGGAGGCCCATGTAACTTGATCGAATTTCTCATCGCAGACTTGTATTAACGGGTTAAGGTGCGCCGCCTTAGTCGACTTCCCCTCAAAGACAGCACGCATGATCAGGACATATAGCCGCTGCCGAAACTCGGCAAAGAGATCAAGCTCCGGACATTTCCTGCAGCTTGGCTCGTTCTCCCAATCTCTTAGTATGGTTAGCATCTCTTCGATGGTGACAGATTGGTCCGAGGATTCGAGGGTATGACCTCGCGGTGCCCAGAAGATCTCGTCTAACTTCTGAGCAAGGAATGAATCCTGCTTAAGATACTGACGCGCCCACTTGTCCTTAAAGATCCCTTGCAAGGTTGGCACTCCGAAATCAGACGAAGCTCCGGCCCCGAGAATAACAACCGCTTTACTCATATTCTCCTTAACGGGTATTAGCCAAACTTTAGCAAGGAACCGAGCTTGTATTTCAGAATAAGCGAACGAAGAGCGGGATCTTTGGCG
>CAYMER010000203.1:0-8334 GCA_964389345.1 uncultured bacterium
CGGATTATCCGGGTCTTTTTGGGCCAACTGTTCATATTGGTCGATCGCTTTCTGGAGTTCTCCTTTTTGGATAAACACTTCTGCCATCCCGCGGGCCGCGCCCAAAGATCCCGGATCCTTCGCCAGGGCTTCATTAAAAGCCGCTTCGGCTTTCGACCATTCTTTCATGTCGAGATAGAGCCCCCCCTGGCCGGTTTTCACTTTCGCGACATCAGGATCCTGCTTTAAGGCTTTTGCATAATAATCTTCTGCCCCGCTATAATCCTTTCGCAACCTTGAAACCTCCGCCATGAGAAGATAGATCCGGGGAACGGGGAAAGAGTTCTCGAGAAGCTGAGCGAGAATTGCCGAGGCCTGATCCAGCTCGCCGGCCTGGATATAAGCCGCCGCGGCATTACAAGCGGCCACGATATCATTTTTCTTACCCATCTCTTTAAAGAGCTTGGCCGCCCCCAAATAATCCCCGGACATGTAGAAACAATAAGCCAGGTTTCTGTTCACATCAAAATTGTCCTGCTCTAATGCGATGATTTTCCGGTAATACGAAACGGCGGTTTTGTAATCCTTGGAGGCCTCATAAAGATGCGC
This sequence comes from uncultured bacterium, assembly GCA_964389345.1. Taxonomy (GTDB): domain Bacteria; phylum Omnitrophota; class Omnitrophia; order Omnitrophales; family Aquincolibacteriaceae; genus Aquincolibacterium. Next base: position 589 of record CAYMER010000203.1, read on the forward strand.
CAAATTGAGGAGGATATCGGGATTGCCGGGTTTTTCTTCAAGCGCCTTAAGGAAACTTGCCTCGGCTTTTTGGGTTTCTCCGGAGGACGCGTAAGCGCTTCCGATGTTGGCATAAATAATGGCGTTGACCGCAATCGGGCCCAAGGCTTTTTCAAAAGCGTCGACGGCATCCTGGAACTGGCCTTCCTTATAGAGCTCCAAGCCCTTGGCGAAAAAAACCTGCTTCCCCTGAACCGTGAGAAGCTCCGCGGCCGACCCTCGCCAGATTATTTGGATGTCTTTTTTGGGGATCTTGACCTTTCCTCCCGGGGCCTGAACGGTCACGAAATCCTCGGTTTCTTTCAGGATCTTCGTCTCGATAGCGTTGCCGTTCTTGAGTTGAATAATCTCGGCGTGCAGGGCAGAAGGAAGAAGCAAAGAGGCAAGAAACAGAGAGAAAACGAAGCCAAAAATGATCGCTCGAAGTTTTCGCATGGATTCATTATCTCATGGTCATTTTAAATTTATAAAAAAAACCGGAGGCGAGAGGATTCGAACCTCTGAGGCCCTTGCGAGCCTAACGGTTTTCGAGACCGCCGCATTCGACCACTCTGCCACACCTCCAAAAAATTTGCTTGATAATTTTTTGGACCTCGAGTCACGCCTTTTGTGACGAGAGGTCTCTTAACAAATCAGGATATCGGAAGGCGGATGCCGAATGGAGTTTGGTTTTTCGCCATCCTCCATCCTTCATCCGCCATCCAGGAAGTGAAAGTGTATTGTTTTCCCGGGAATCGGTCAAGACGCGAGAAGCGCTAATAGCCTTCGATCCTGACGCAATTCTTGCCGGCCTCCTTGGCTTTATAAAGGGCTGCATCGGCGCGATGGACCATCGCGTCGGGAACGTTTTCACCTGAGTGACGCTCGGCGACGCCCAGGCTCACCGTCACCCGGATCAGCTTTCCTTCCCACTCAAATTTTGTTTCTTCAATTTTTTTTCTGATACGTTCGGCCGCAACCTCGGCTGCCTCTTGAAGACCGGCCTTCCGGAGCATGATGATGAACTCTTCACCTCCGTAGCGGGCCGCGAAATCGATCTCACGAAAAGGCCGGCGCTTCCGGATAAAAGCGAGAATGAGCGCCGCCGTTTTTTTGAGAACCATATCCCCTGCGGGATGACCGTAGGTGTCGTTGATCTTTTTGAAATTGTCGATATCGAGCAAAATGATCGACAAAGACTGTTTGCGAACGCTCGCCTCGCGCACGATCTGGTTCATGATTAGACGAAAATGGCGGATCACATAAAGTTCGGTCAGACCGTCGCGCGTGGCGAGATGGAAGAGCTGGGATTTTTCGCGCGTCGCAGTGATCTGGACATAGATCGCCGAAAAAATAAAAAGGCAAAGCATGAGCAGCATCGGATAGACCGCGTAAAACCACAAATGCCACTTTGCAAAAACCCCGAAGCAGAACGCAAGCCACCCCAAAGCAAGCAAAAGTCCCGCAATAAGCGATCCTGTGCCGCTAAGCGCGACAAATAAGACCGTGGCCAGGCACCCGATTCCCAGAAGACAGAACATGTTCCCCGAGAACGGAACCGGGCGCACCCAATTCCCGGTCAGCGCCGCGTTCAAAACCTGTGCGTAAATATCGATCCTCGGAGAGGCGATGCTGAGAGGCGTGATCTTAAGTTCCGTTGCCGCTTCGGCCGTGGGGCCCACCAGGCATATCTTGCCGGCAATCTTGGCCGGATCCACGATCGGACGCATCCCTTTCTGGATTGAATAAAAACTGTGGATCAGATCTGCGTAATTGTAGCGCGTGAGACCACGGTCCCACGCTCCGTTCCAGGGAATGAGAACCTTCCCCTGAAAATCTTCGAGCAACTCCCATTCTTGCGGCGATGGAATAGGTTTTTTCATTTGGTCGAACGCCACACGGAGCGGAAGAAAAAGATGGCTCTCTTTTCCTTTCGTGATGAAAGGATCGAACTTTCTTAAGGTGCCGTCCATGTCGGGCACGAGGAAACTATGGCCGGTGCCCCGCACTTCTTTTTCGAACTCCGGCATCGCGTGGATCCAGCTCTTTTTTCCTTCTCCGCTATCCAGCACCACGGGCATTCCGTGCATCCAGAATTTTTTTTCTTTTTGAGGTTTCAGATCCACCGGAAGATAGACGGAAGTTTCGACCTTTCCCAGGGATTGAACCAGATCTTGATCGTTCTTGGGATCGGTCGGTTCGGACCAGTCGAGATCAAAGACGATTGCGGCCGCTTTCCATTCGCTTAAGAGACGCGCCATGATCGCGTGGTAGCTCCGCGGCCACGGCCAGGGGCCGATCTCCTCTAAAGACGTTTCCGAGATCTCGATCAGAACGATGCCGGGATGGACTTGGCCCCAGGTAACGTGTTTCAAGAAGCTATCGCGGACGAGGTCTTCGAGCCGGTCCAGCCGGTGCGTTCCCAAAAGAAATGCGAAGATGCCGATGATCAGGAAGTAAGTTCCAAAACGAGCCCAGTCCCGGAAGGCGCGGGACTTGGTGCGCGTGAAAAGCTTCTCGGTCGCTTCGATGGGTTCATGGGAAGTCATGATGAGAAAATACTACCGCATTTTCACTTAAAGAGACAGAAATACGTGTAGCGAAAGGCGTACGGAGTACGGCGAAAATATAAACCGCGCGACGCCGTACGCCTTACACCGTACGCTTAGGAGCATCCCATGCTGTTGCCGCAATTGAGGCACTTGTAGCAGGAGCCGCTGCGCACGGTCACGTGGCCGCAATTCGTGCAGAAAGGGGCATCGCCCATCATGTTCGCCAGATGCTCGTTCGCTCCGGCGGCAGCAAGCGAAGTGTTTTTTTTGACAACGCTCACCGGAGGGACCGGGTCTTTGACGGGAGCGGGAATTTCGATCACGGGCGCCTGAAGGGCGGCGGAAACCGTCTTTTTATTGATCTGAAGGTCTCCCGGAGCCGGTGGAATCTGGACGAATTCCGTCATCCCTAGATATTCCATCACGAGCACACGGAGGAGATAATCCACGATCGAGGTGGAGAGCTTGATATTCGGATGATCCACAAGCCCCTGCGGCTCAAAACGCGTGAACGTGAAGACATTCACGAATTCTTCGAGCGGCACTCCGTACTGAAGCCCAAGTGACACCGCAATCGCGAAGCAGTTCATCATGGAACGAAACGCAGCGCCTTCCTTGTGCATATCGACAAAGATCTCGCCGATCGTTCCATCCGGATATTCCCCGGTCCTCAGATAGATCTTCTGGCCCCCGACGCGGGATTCGACCGTGATCCCTGCGCGCTTTTTTGGCAAGCGTTTGCGCTGGAGAATTGGAGGATGCGCGACCTGGAGCTCGAGCTTTTTTTCAGATTTTTTATCGGAGGTCGAGTCGCCGGACTTGGTATTGAGCGGCTGTGACAACTTGGAACCGTCCCGGTAAAGCGCGACGGCTTTGAGACCCATTTTCCAGGATTCCACGTAGATCTTTTCGATTTCTTCGACCGTGCTTTCGTGCGGAAGGTTCACTGTTTTGGAGATGGCTCCAGAAATAAAGGGTTGCGCCGCGGCCATCATCCGGACATGCGTCATGGGCTCAATAAAACGTTTACCGTGTTTCCCGCACCGATTCGCGCAATCGAAGACCGGCAAATGCTCGGACTTGAGAAGAGGCGCGCCTTCAATCGTCATCATGCCGCAGGTCACGTTGTTGGCCTCTTCGATCTCTGCTTTCGAAAAACCAAGCGCCTCGAGCACATTGAACCGGAGATGGTTGAAATCCTCCGGCTTGAAACCTAGGCGCTTCAGTGTGTCTTCCCCGAGCGTCCATTTCGTGAAAGCGAAACTGAGATCAAACACCGACGGCAACATCACGTCGATCTTATCCATCTCTTCGGTTGTAAACCCCTTGGCTTTTAAGGTCTCGCGATTGATCCACGGAGTCCCTTCCAGACGTGAAGTTCCCTGAATATATTCGATGATATTCTGAATCTCGTTTTCGGAATACCCGAGCTTATGAAGGGCAGCCGGCACACATTGATTAATAATCTTGAAGTACCCGCCTCCGGCTAGCTTCTTGAATTTTACGAGCGCGAAATCCGGCTCGATTCCGGTCGTGTCGCAATCCATGAGAAGGCCGATCGTTCCGGTCGGAGCGATGACAGAGACCTGCGCGTTGCGATAACCATAAAGCTTCCCGATCTCGAAGGCATCTTCCCAATCTTCATGCGCCGCGATGAGGATATCCTGCCAGCAGTGTTCCGGAGCGATCTTGTGCGCCGCCGCCCGGTGTTTCTCGATCACGCGGAGCATAGAGCTTTCGTTCCTTTTATAATCAGGGAAAGGGTTCTTGGAAGCCGCGATCTCCGCTGACGTCCGGTAGGCGTGGCCGGTCAGGATCGCCGTCAGTGCGCTGCAGACCGCGGAGGCTTGCGGGCTGTCATAAGGAATACCGCTGACCATGAGGAGACTTCCGAGATTGGCATAGCCGATTCCGAGCGGCCGGTAAACGTGGCTGTTCCGTGTGATCTGTTCGGTCGGATAAGACGCATAATCTACCAGAATATCCATGGCCGTGATAAAAACGCGAGTGGTGTGCCGGAACCCTTCGACGTCGAAGCTCCCGTCGGGGCGCAGGTATTTCATGACATTGATCGAAGCCAGGTTGCACGCCGAATCATCCAGGAACATGTATTCCGAGCAGGGATTGGAGGCGTGAATGCGATCGGTGTTGGCGCAGGTGTGCCAGTCGTTGATCGTGGTATCGAACTGAACGCCCGGATCGGCGCATGCCCAGGCAGCGAACGCGATCTGATCCATCAGGTCCTTCGCCTGAAAGGTTTCATGCACATCCCCGGTGGTGCGGAAGCGTGTCTGCCATTTGCCGTCATTGAGATAAGCGCGCATAAATTCATCCGTAATCCTCACCGAATTATTCGAATTCTGCCCGCCTACTGTTTTATAGGCTTCGCCGTTAAAATCCGACGGGTATCCTGCTGCAATCAGCGCCGCGACTTTCTTTTCCTCTCGGACCTTCCAGCTGATGAAATCCATGATCTCGGGATGATCGAGATCAAGACAACACATCTTGGCCGCACGGCGCGTGGTCCCGCCGGATTTTGTGGCGCCCGCTCCCCGGTCAAGCACTTCCAGAAAGGACATCAGGCCAGACGAGGTGCCACCGCTTGAGAGTTTTTCCTGCCGGCCGCGGAGTTTAGAAAAATTCGTCCCGGTTCCGGAGCCAAACTTGAAAAGCCGGGCTTCGTTCTTCAGGAGATCAAAAATGGACATTAGACTGTCGTCTACAGACTGAATGAAGCACGCGGAGCATTGCGGGTTGGAATAAGAATCCGTGGCTTGGCGGATCGTGTCGGTGACCGGGTCCCAATAATAATTACCGCCGCTTCCCTTGATCCCATAAAGATCCATCCCGCAGTTAAACCACACGGGAGAATTAAAAGCGCATTTCTGGTGGATCAAAAGATGGAGCATTTCTTCTTCGAAGATCCGGGCATCCTGGACGGTCTTAAAATATCCTCCGAGCTTTTCTCCAGCAATACGGATCGAACGGGCAATGCGCGTAACGACCTGGCGTGCGCTCACTTCCGAACCTGTTTCGGGCACTCCGGCCTTGCGGAAATATTTTGAAACAATAATATCCGTCGCGAGCTGGCTCCAGCTTTCGGGAACTTCAACGTTCTCCATCTTGAAGACCACGGAACCGTCAGGATTCGTGATCACCGAACTGCGCTTGACGCACTTGATCTCATCCAGAGGATGGACGTCTGGTTTTGTGAAAAATCTCCGAAAAACGAGGCCTCCTCCAAACTGGGAGGTCTCTTTGGCCGAAATGACCTTTGCGGTCTTCATCATGCTTTCTTTCCCGTCGAACTTTTTAAAAGCTTATTAAAAAATACAATATGTTGTTGCCTCTTTCTGAGGCTCACACCACATGTAGTGCCGCTATTTATTTTTTTTCACGAACGACTTTCTGTAATTGTGCGCCTGGCGGCAAGACTTGTGGTTCGCGGTTCCAGAATTCAAAAATTCACTTCAAAATTTTTAAGAAGTCACAATGTTTGAAAATATTTTCCCGAGCGGATGCTTGCTCGCGAATTTTTTTCACCAACTTGTTCCGCGAATGGGATTTTAACGAAGAAACTTTCGATGTCAACGCAATTTAAAATTTTTTTTACGGATTTTTTTTTAATTATTTGCCAATGCAGAATTCCGAGAAGATCACATCCAGAAGATCCTCGGAATAGACCTCCCCTGTCAGCTCTTTCATGGATTCGAGCGCGGCACGAAGGTCGGGTGTCACAAATTCGAGCGATTTTTTTTCTTTGAACGAACGTTCGGCACGTTGCAGATCTTCAAGCGCGGTTTCTAGAACTTTTTTGTGACGAAGTTTCGTGATCTGCTCTCCCGATTCAGAAATTCTTTGTTCTAAAAAGCCCGCGACCTGTTCTTCGAGTTTCTTGAAGCCTTCGCGCGTCTTTGCTGAAAGACGAATGCCGGTTTTTTCCCCCGCAAGGGTCTCGATCTCCTTCGTTCCGGTCCAAAATGTGAGATCGGACTTGTTAACGAGCATGATCGTTTTCTTTTCTTTTGGAATAAGCTGAAAAACATGACGATCGGCTTCTTCGAAAGGTGTAGAACCATCTACCACGTAAAGAATCACATCGCTTTCATGAAGCGCCTCAAGCGTTCGTTCCATGCCCATCCTATCCAACGGATGTTCAGGCGTGGAAATGAGTCCCGCGGTGTCACGTAACCGGATATAAAATCCACGGATTTCAAGAGCTTCTTCTAAATGATCGCGTGTGGTATGCGGCAGGTCGGAAACAAGCGCGCGGTCGCGCTCAAGAAGTGCGTTGAAGATCGAGGATTTCCCGACATTAGGTTTTCCCACGATCGTCACAAGCACGCCTTCGCGGATCAGCTGATTGCGCCCAAAACCCGCGATCAGTGAACGGATCTTTTCCTGAATATTCGTGAATTGATCTTGCATGCCGGTCTTGACATCCGCTTCCAGATTTTCTTCCGGAAAATCAAGACAGGCTTCCGTATGCGCCAGAAGCCGCATCAACGCATCCTTCATTTCTTTGAGCGTTCTGGAAAGAGATCCGGAAAGCTGACGGATCGCGATATCAAGCGAGCGGTCGCTCTTGGCACGGATCAGATCCAGCACGGCCTCGGCCTGCGTAAGATCAAGTTTTCCGGCGAGGAATGCCCGGCGCGTGAATTCTCCGGGTTCGGCGTGGCGAACGCCTTTCTCAAGCAGAAGCCCCAGGATCTTTTTTGTGACGGCAAGACCGCCGTGGCAGCTAATCTCGGCCACGTCCTGCCCCGTATAGGACTGCGGGGCGCGGAAAATACTGATAAGCACCTGGTCCACTGGAAAACCCGAAGCGGGATCGATGAACTTCCCCCAATGGATCGTATTTGCGGGCTGGCCCTTCAACTTTTGATTTTTATGAGACACAAAAAACGGTTGAACGACCCCAAACGCACCGGGACCGCTCACGCGGATCACTGCAATACCCCCCTCACCCGCAGGAGTGGCGATCGCAGCAATAGTATCTTCGAGATCGAGTTTGGGCATATCAAAAAATCGGGCAACGGGGAATGGGGAACGCCGAACGCAAGCCGTTTTTCCGTTCCCCGTTCACCGTTTCCCGTTCCCCTGAGGTTTTAAAATTTTCATCGCTTCTCCTACAAAATAAAACGACCCTGTCACAACAATAGTTGCTCCGGAA
>CAYMER010000204.1:0-3112 GCA_964389345.1 uncultured bacterium
CCAGATCGGAACTTTGAGCGAAACTATTGAAGCAGTACGGATGGCTCAAAAAAATAACTACACTGCAGTCATGAGTCACCGAAGTGGGGAGACCGAGGATACGACAATCGCGGACCTTGCGGTGGCCCTAAGCACCGGCCAGATCAAGACCGGTTCGACTTCGCGTACGGATCGTATTTGTAAGTACAATCGCTTGCTCAGGATCGAAGAGGCTCTTGGCTCGAAGGCGGTGTATGCGGGTCCGAAGCTCGGCGCCACTCGATGCTAAAGAAGTTCTTTGTTGCTCTTGCGATTGCGCTGGCGGTCATTCTGCTCCTGTGCTGGATCTATCTGCCGTCGATCACGCGCTACCGGGAATTGAAGTCGGAGGAAGATCGTCTTAGCCAAAAGATCCTGGAGATCGACGCGCAGATCAAGACCCTTGCGGACGAACGCCATCTTCTCCAGACCGATGTGGCTTATCTCGAGAAAGTGATCCGAGAAGAGCTTGGGTTCGTGAAGCCGGGTGAGATTGTTTACGAGCTTGTCACAAAGAAGAACCCTTCGAATCCTCCGCAGGCGTCTTTGGGGACTTCTCTGGCCCTTGATGGTAAAAGCACTTCCGTTGCTAATCTTTCCGCTTCCGGAAAAGCCAGGATGTCTCCCATGGCGGTGGTAGCTTCCTTGGCGAATACAGCGCCTAAAACTTCCAAGAAAAAAACTTTTAGGTCTGTCGCTTGACCTGATTGGGTAGAGAAAAGCGTGTTTTTCAGCGCTTTTAAGCTGATTTTTAGCCGCGTTGACAAGCCAAGGGTAATCCATATAATAATAACCTCTTTTGTTTCAGCGAGTTACGTCAATTTAAGTCCCCAAGGGATCGAGGATTCAATGGAAAATTGTCGCCAGAGTCTTTTGCTTCTTTGTGTAATCGCTATGGTTACTGCGTTCAGTGTGTCCGCACGCGCCGAAACGGTGGAAGAAAAAAAAGCCGCAGCGAATTATGACGAAACTTTACCGGTCCCGGGAGAAGTCGGGGCTGTTGTAGAGGCTTCTTCGACGCTACAAGCTCCTGCAGAAGTGCAACCCGCACAGGCCACTGTTCCGCCGGTTCAAGTTGCTCCGATAGCAGCTGATGAATCACAGCCAGTTCTGGCGGCGTCTTCGCCTAAAGTGGAAGGGTCCCAAACCCCTGGAACGGTTCAGCCCTTGCCGGCCGTGCCCAAAGGTGCTTCCAAAGAGATGCCGGAAGACCAGGTCTTCACAGCTTCGAACCCTTCCGGACTTGTGGAGGTCAGCGGTTACAAATATCCCGTCTTTCTTTTTGCTCCGAAGGATTACAAGACCGACAGGACCTACGCGATGATCATGATCGCGCCGGCAGAATCCGCGAAAGCAGAAAAACAGATCGAATATTTGACGGGGCTTGCTCAAAGAAAGAGCATCTTTATTCTGGCGCCGTATGTTCTCTGGCCGAAAGCGGGAGACACGCCTTACAGACTTGACGAATGGCTTCTGACGGTCAAAAGAGATGTGATGGAACGTTTTCCCATCAGTAAAAAACGCGTCTATCTTGTCGGGAAAGATCTGGGAGCCCATTACGCGGCCTACATGGCGATCAAATATCCCAAAGAATTCTCGGCGGTGGCATTGCTTGGCCAGGCATGGGACGGACCTTTTTCTCAGCTGATCCAGCTTCGGGGGGATGGGGCAGACCAGCTTCCATTTTATGTTGCTTTGAAGGCGGACGGGGATGTTCGATCCCGGAACCAGGCCTGGTTCGATAAGCTCCAGAAAAAAGGTTATCCGCTCCATCTTGTGGATTACAAAACGGATGAGGAGCTGAACGACCTGGAATTTAAGAAATCTATTTTTGATTGGATGGAAGCCGAGGGACAGAGCTGGGCAGCCTCAGTGGCCCAGAACCCAAAGACCTGGAAGGGAAAATTTAAAAAAGGCGTGAAAGACTTCTTCGCAGTTTGATCAGATTAGTCGTTGTCGGGATTGTTCCGATTTCGAATTTTTTATAATAGTTCCAAAGGAAACAAAAAATATCATGAAACTTACGGGCGCCGAGATCCTGATCAAATGTCTTGAAAAAGAGGGCGTGGAGCATATCTTTGGGCTTCCGGGCGGGGTGATTCTGCCTACTTACGACGTGCTCTATGATTCTAAGATCAAACTGATTCTGACTAAGCACGAGCAGGGCGCGACGCACATGGCGGATGGATATGCCCGCGCGACAGGACGTCCCGGCGTTTGTCTGGTAACCTCGGGGCCCGCAGCCACAAACACCGTGACCGGTCTGGCAACTGCTTATATGGATTCTGTACCTCTAGTCTGCATTACCGGGCAGGTGACGACGAATGCGATCGGGAGCGACGCGTTCCAGGAAGTGGATATTGTCGGAATCACGCGTCCTGTTACGAAGCATAATTTTTTAATCAAGGATGTCCGGGATATTGCGCGGATCGTGCGCGAAGCGTTCTATATTGCCACGACCGGAAAGCCCGGTCCCGTGTTGATCGATTTTCCTGTGGATATCAGTCGCGCCAAAACAGAGTTTGTGTGGCCGAAGGATGTTTTTATCCGGAGCTATCAGCCTCAGATGGAATGCCAAGGGGTGGACGAGCAGGTCCGGAAGGCTGCTGAGTTAATCCGTGCGAGCAAGCGGCCTGTGTTGTATGTGGGCGGCGGGGCGATCATTTCCGGAGCTGGAAAAGAGATCCGCGAGTTTGTGGAAAAGACGGGGATCCCCATCACGACGACGATCCTGGGGCTTGGGATCTTTCCGGAAACACACGAGTCGTCCTTGAGGATGCTTGGGATGCACGGCACTCATTTCGCGAATTATGCAGTACAGAATTCCGATGTTCTGATCGGGGTTGGCGCGCGTTTTGACGATCGCGTGACCGGTAACGTGGCAAAGTTCGCACCGCACGCCAAGATCATTCATATTGATATTGATCCGTCGTCGATCTCCAAAACGGTGCGGGTGAACATGCCCGTGGTGAGCGACGTAAAACGGGCGATCGAGAAACTGAGCGGGCTTATTCCGGACAAACGTTCTGACATGAAGGAGTGGCTCGCCCAAATCGCGGCCTGGAAACAAAAGCATCCGATGAAATATGAGAAT
>CAYMER010000205.1:0-3198 GCA_964389345.1 uncultured bacterium
GTCGGGAAATCGACGCATAGTTTGAAGCAGGCGCTGACGGCGGTTAGTGACGAGGTGGATTATATCGGTGTTGGGCCCGTTTTCGCCACCCCCACGAAACCACATGCGAGATCCGTGGGCTTTAGATTTATAAAGCAAGCCGCGTCAAAGATCCGTATCCCTTGGGTGGTGATCGGCGGGATCGATCTCGCAAATGTTTCAGAGGTGATGGCCGCCGGAGCGATGCGAGTGGCGGTGGTCCGAGCTATTTTCGCGGCGAAGGATCCCGAGAGAGCCGCGCGGGAATTCAAACATCAACTAGAAGGAATTTGATATGTCCAAGCTTCCGTATTTGATTGTGATCGGCACTGTGGCTATCGACGAGCTTTCGACGCCTTTTGGCACCCTACAAACGGTCTTTGGGGGGTCGGCTTCTTATTTCTCCTACGCCGCAAGTTTTTTTACCAAGGTCGGTGTCGTCGCCGTGGTCGGGCAGGATTTTCCGGAGGAATATCGCAAGGTTCTCGCGGAAAAGGATATCGATCTGAGCCATTTGGTGACCCTTCCGGGCAAGACGTTCCATTGGAAGGGGAAGTACGAAGCCGATATGAACTCCGCGATCACGCTTCAGACGGATCTTAATGTTCTTTTGGATTTTAAACCGAAACTCAAATATACGGCGACGCCGGAATTTGTTTTTTTGGCGAACGTCGATCCGGACCTGCAGCTCAGCGTGCTTGATCAAGTACACGGGTCTTCGCTCAAGTTTGTGGCCTGCGACACGATGAATTTCTGGATCCAGAACAAACGGGACTCGGTGGAAAAAGTGCTCCGTAGGGTGCACGCTGTTTTTATGAACGACGGGGAAGCGCGTCAGCTGACCGGCGAGGTCAATCTTATCAAAGCTGCACAGATGATCCACAATATGGGGCCGGAATATGTGATCATTAAAAAGGGCGAACACGGATCGCTTCTTTACAGCCATGAGGGTGTTTTTATTTATCCGGCGTATCCCCTTGCAAATGTGTATGATCCTACGGGAGCGGGGGACAGTTTCGCGGGCGGTGTGATGGGGCATCTTGCTGCGGCGCGTAAGGTCAACATCAAGATCATGAAAACCGCGATCGCCTACGGGACGATCGTGGCGTCTTTTACGGTCGAAAAGTTCGGACTCGAGCGCCTCCGCGAAGTGAAGCGCGAGCATTTTGACAAACGCCTGGAAGTGTTGAAGAAGATCTGTAAAATCTAACCTGACAGCGGCAGGCAAGAACCAAACTCCAAGAAACAATAACCAAAAACCAATTTCCAATATAACGCGGAGCTGTTTGGTTTTTGTATTTTGGTTATTGGAATTTCTTTGTATCTTGTCTCTTGGAATTTGGTTATTAAAGAACGTTTTCAAGCGGGATTAGCATAGTGGTAATGTGATAGCTTCCCAAGCTATTGAGACGGGTTCGATTCCCGTATCCCGCTCCATCTCTTTTTCTGAAATCTCAAGCCAGTCAACGGGTTACGTCAAACCAGCCTTAACTCTTTTAATTATCCTCGGTTGCATTGTTGGCCATTGGAGGCTATTGGAGTGCATCGGAGGTTGACGAAACGCCGTTTTCAAAGAATTTTGTTGCAGGATTGTTGCAGGAATTAAGCGGGATCCCTTATCCGGCTTAACTCAAGGTCTTCAAATAATGGCCTGCATAGCTTCGCTCTAAGCTTTAGAACCCCTCACCAGATGGGCTTAATTGCGTATTATCGCGCATTAGAGACGTCCTAATGCTATGGGGGGGGCCTTTCCTCCTCCTTCTCTTGTGTATGTTGCAATCAGCCCAATTTCCGAGATTCGGCTCTGCTTTGACGGGCGTCAATTGAGCGCAATTTTTTTTTAAAAAAGGGGGGGGGCTTCGAGCGGCCATCCTTTACTCCCATACTTCCTTATCGTGAATATGGCTCAAACATTATCGACCTCATTTTTGAAACTCGCCTCGCCAGTCTATTTCGACAGGGGTATAATCGCTTGGTCTTTGAGCCGTGCCTAGAAAGGTCTGACGACATACACAAGGAGTGAGATGGGCAAACGGAAAAGTTTTCTGGCATTATTTATTGTATTTTTAGGCACGGGAGGTTTGTCAATGAAAGCAGATGCAGAAGAGTCCGTCATCCTGAATCAGAAGCAGCTTACTTATTTGAAAGGGATTGAAGAAGCAACCTTCCGTGGTTTCAAAAAACTCCTGGACCCGGTGACGAATTTGCCAGTGGACATTGCTTCCATTGCGCAAGGAGATGTATTGGTCCGTCCGGAAAATGTCTACTACAGCAAAACCTCCCCTACGAATATCGGCCTCGGTTTTATTTATCTGATTCTCGCCAGAGACAGGGGGTATCTGTCTGGAGAGGAAGCTTATCAGTCGGCTTTACGGATGATGGATGTGCTTGAAAAGCTGGAGACCCATGAAGGCTTTTTATTCAATTGGTATTACCTTTCCGGCGGGGAAGGAAAAGTCCCGGCGGTCACGCTGGATCGTTTCGTTTCCTCGCTGGATAACGGAGATTTGGATGTTTGTCTGATGGCCGCAGCAGGTGCTTTTCCGCAAACGGAACTCTCAAGCAGGATTGATGCGTTTCTAAAGAAGAATGATTACCATTTTTTCTTCAATAAAAATCCAAGTCATCCGGACAACGGGATGATCAGCGTCGGATACGACGCTGCAAAAGAGACCTATCACAGCGCAGATTATTCCATTTTTAATATCGAAGGGCGGATGACCGTGCTGGTTGCAATCTTGAAGGACGACATCCCCGATTCCGCTTGGAAAAAACAGGGGAGACTCGTCCGGACTTATACCACGCTTCAAAACGAGGCCATCCCTGTGGTGGCTGCATGGGGCGGAAGCCTTTATGAAACGCTTTTTGCGGATGAAATCCTGGGGGGATGCAAAATCGCTCCCAAAGCCTTTTTGAAAAATGCGACGAACATGATCCGGATCCATCAGGATAAAGGAAAGCGCATCTCAAAAAGCGGGATTTGGGGGTTCTCGAACGGTGAAGTGCCGGGCCAGGATCGCTATGAAATGACCGGCGTTTCAGAGATCGCTTATAATCGTTTCCCCGGAGAATTTGTGACCCCGTACTCTTCTTTTCTCGCTCTGCAATATTCTCCCAAGGCGGTGATTGAGAGTTTTAGACAAATGGAGGCATTGAATCCAAAAGTTTTTAGTCCGCAAT
>CAYMER010000206.1:0-6111 GCA_964389345.1 uncultured bacterium
ATTTTCCCGAGTAGCATCATTTCGAACCTCCGTTTGTTGTTTTCTTCACCCATTGGGTGAAATGGATTCTTCGTCGAACCCATTATAACAACGGAGGTTTCTGCTTTTCATCTACTTCTATTTAGGAGTTAGGGCAAAAGCTCTGAAAAATGAAAAGGAAGGAGCTTATTGTGATTTTTTCTGCAAAGCCTCGTGAATCGCGCGGGCGGCTGTTTTTCCAGCGCCCATGGCGAGGATCACCGTCGCGGCGCCGGTCACGATGTCGCCGCCGGCGTACACGCCGTCTTTGGAAGTTTTCATGGTCGCTTCATCGACGATAATGCCTCCCCATTTCTGGGTTTCAAGTCCCGGCGTGGTCTGACAGAGCAAAGGATTCGGGGTTCCACCGATGGCAATGATGCCCGTCTCGACCGGAAACTCGAAATTACTTCCTTTCTTCACCACGGGCCTGCGGCGGCCGGACTCATCAGGTTCGCCCAGCTCCATTTCCACGCACTCCATCCCTGTGACCCAGCCGTCTTTTCCCAAGATCTTCACGGGATTCCGGAGAAGCCGAAAAACAATTTCCTCTTCTTTTGCATGATGGACCTCCTCCGCGCGGGCCGGAAGCTCCGTTTCGCTCCGTCGATAAACAATATAAACTTCCTCGGCACCCAGGCGTTTCGCCGTCCGCGCCGCATCCATAGCCACATTCCCGCCGCCGACCACCGCAACCCGTTTCCCAACCTTGACCGGTGTCGGAACATTTGGGAAATCATAAGCTTTCATGAGATTAGCGCGCGTCAGGAACTCATTGGCGGAATAAACACCGTTCAGATTCTCCCCCTCGATTTTCAGGAAAGAAGGCAGACCGGCACCGCATCCAATAAAAACAGCCTGAAAACCTTCCTGGAAAAGCTCATCCACCTTGATCGATTTCCCGATAATCACATTTTTCTCGATCTTAACGCCCAAATTGAGAGCGTTCGCGATCTCCTTAGCGACAAGCTTTTTGGGGAGCCGGAATTCCGGGATCCCGTACATAAGAACGCCGCCCAACGCGTGAAGCGCTTCAAAGATCGTCACATCGTAACCCATGCGCGCAAGCTCTCCGGCGCAGGTGAGCCCCGCCGGTCCGCCTCCCGCGATCGCGACCTTGATACCGTTCTTCTTTATCTCAGGGATCACTTGCGGCATATTTTCCATTGCGTGATCGGCCACAAAGCGTTCCAGACGGCCGATCGCGACAGGCTCCCCCTTTTTGCCGCGGACACAAAGGATCTCGCATTGGGTTTCTTGCGGGCACACACGGCCGCAAACCGCCGGCAGGCAATTTTCGCTGGCAAGAATACGCGAGGCTTCGTCAAAATCCCCTTCGGCCACCTTCTTGATAAATTCGGGGATCCCCACATTGACGGGACAGCCGGCCACACAGGGGCGCGTCTTGCACTGAAGGCATCGGGCGGCCTCTTCTTTGGCCTGTTCGACCGTGTAGCCCAGCGCGACTTCTTTAAAATTCTTGATCCGCTCTGCGGGAGCCTGCTCAGGGATAGGGACTTTTTTGAGACTCATGTTCGGGGCCATGTTAGACGGTCCCCAAGCCGATCTTGCACGAGTGAGCTTCTTCGGCCTTGTACATACTCTGCCGACGCATCAGCTCGTCATAATCCACCTGGTGGCCGTCAAAATCCGGGCCGTCAACGCAAGCGAACTTCGTCTGGCCGCCGACCGTGACGCGGCACCCGCCGCACATACCGGTCCCGTCCACCATGATGGGATTCAAAGAGACATTGGTCTTGAGATTCCAGGGCTTGGTCAAGAGACTGACGAATTTCATCATAATCACAGGCCCGATCGCGATGACCTCATCATACTTCTCTCCCGCTTCGACGAGCGCCTTGAGTTTTTCGGTCACAAGCCCTTTGGCTCCGTAACTTCCGTCATCGGTCGTCACATAAACGTTCTTACAGAACTTGGAGAACTTTTCTTCGAGGATAATGAGATCCTTAGAACGCGCACCGAGGATGACATCGACCGAGGTTCCCATCTCGCTTAATTTTTTGAGCTGGGGTAAAGAGGCGCCGCGCCCACTCCTCCACCGATCCCGATCACACGCTTCGCGGGATGAAGCTCCGTAGGTCGGCCCAAAGGCCCCACAAAATCCACAACACCTTCTCCGACTTTTTTCTCGCTAAGCTTCCGGGTCGTGTAGCCCGCCACTTGATAGATGATCGAGACAGAACCTTTCTTCCGGTCATATTCCGCGATCGTGAGAGGAATACGCTCTCCATCTTCATCTACGCGGAGAATGATGAACTGGCCGGGTTCACAATGCCGCGCAACATACGGCGCCAGGATCACCATTTCTTCCACATTATTATTCAGATTTTTCTTTTCAAGAATAGGGTACACGGGAATATCCTTCGTTGGATGGTCTCGGCCTGCTTGATGGGGGTAGATTATATCTGAATCGCGAAGCTTTAATGAACTTTTTTTAGATTTGACACCCAATCTCGGAAATTCGAGACCGGGTGTCAAAAGGGTCTGTTATCGACCGATATCTTCATTCCAAAGCTTGGGTTTTGCGGCGATGAAATCCCTCATCATCTTTTTGCATTCAGGAAGATCGAGATTGATCAGTCTGACGCCACGTCTTTTGGAATAGGATTCGGGGCCCCTGAAGGTCTTGTTCTCCCCGATCACCACGACCGGCATTTTATAAAGAAGAATGGCGCCGGTGCACATATCACACGGCGAAAGCGTCGAATAGATCACGCACTTCTCGTAATCCTTCGCCTTGAGCCGCCCCGCATTCTCCAGGCAATCCATTTCCGCATGAAGAATCGCCGAACCCTGCTGGACCCTGCGATTATGACCGCGCCCAATGATCTTGCCGCCTTTGACAAGCACCGAACCGATGGGGATACCACCTTCGAGCACACCCTTCCGCGCTTCCCGGATCGCTTCTTTCATGAATGAAATATGCTTATTTTTTCTCATGATCTGAACGGATGAAAGTAATCCCGGAAGGCTTTGCTTGTGTTCATGATCACACAAGATCCTTTTGAGGCATTGCGCTCAATTCTTCTTTGGTCATATCAGACCTTTTCCAGCTTTATCCCGGAAATAGGCCGAGCTTAGACCGTTTCTGAGGGACCGGCCGGTTTCTGATCCCGGAACAAATTTCCAATTCGTCTCTTTATCGATATTAAAAAGAATCATGGCTTTTATTTTTGGCATACGCTGTATTTCCTTGAGCGCATCAACGATCCAGCGGGCCTTATCTCCCCCGGACGAGGCTGAGCTGAATTCCGAAAGGATCACCGGCTTCCTGTAACGTTTAAGAACGTCTTGATAAACCCCGGAGAAGATCTCGCTGAAACTCCGCCATCGGCTCCAGCTTTGAGTCGTACCCCAGTTGTAGCCATCAAAACCTATATAATCAACAAAGCGCTCGCCTGGATAACAACCTCCATAGGTATTTTCCGGCGGAACATTCTCCGCATTGATCGAGAACACCCAGCGGACATTGTTCGCCTCCGCCTGATCAAAGATCTGGTGCACATGCCGAAAAAGCTTTTGATATTTTTCCGGACCGATCTTGGTGCCCGCCCAAGGATACCAATCTCCGTTCATTTCGTGCGCAAACCTCAGGAAAACGGGCTTCCCAATCATTTTAAGTCTCAGCGCGAACTCACGGATATAGGCATCATCCTTACCGGCTAGCAATGCATCATAATCGATCGCGGCCTTCAGAGGCGCATTCCAGGGTTCCCACGTGATCATAAGCACGGAGCCGGCCCCATAAACATCGCGAATCACGGCTTCGTCGGGAAACTTCCCCCAATCTAGAAAGGCGAGAACGATCGCCGGCCGTTTTCCGTAATCCGCCGCGAATCTTTCGATCAAAGCAGCTGTGGGTTTGTCTGCAAGAAAAGCCCCGGTCAGACAGTAACCGCTCCATTTGTGGAAATAAAGAAAGGCAAAACAACTTGCCGTTAGGACAAGAATGACGGCAGCTACCGAAATCATCTTGGTTTTATGTTCAAAAGCCGCCGGCATTCAGGACCTGCCTCGCCTGTGCGGATTTTGCATTGGGGTCCTTGATTAGAATTCAGGAGGAACGTTGAAGCAGTTGGTTGATCTTAACAATAAGAAAGCTCAACTCGAACGGTTTGATGAAATAGGCATCGGCTCCGGCTTCGGAAGCACGTTCACGTTCCACCTGTCTTTCCAAAGCGGAAAAGATAATGACGGGGATAGATTTCAAGCTCTCATCGAATTTGATCATCCGGCAAAGCTCGTATCCCGTGATCTTGGGGAGCATGAGGTCAAGGATAACTAGGTCCGGTTTTTTTTCCCGCATCACCGCAAGCCCCTCCTCCCCGTCGCCCGCCGTGAGAACCCGGAAATGGCTCACCTTAAGACGCATCGCGAGAAGCGTCCGGATATTTTCTTCATCTTCCACCACAAGGATGATCTTTTCTTCTTTTTGCCTGTCGGCCATGACCTTAATCCTCAAATTTCACTTTTTGCACCAAGATGTCGTCGAAGATCCCGCTGTCATCCAAAGAAATCGCAAAAAGTTTACTGCGAACCGCCGGGTCCGACACTTCGTTCAGAATATCCGTTAGGAGCACGATTTGTTTTGCAAAAATGTCCTCAATATCCTGAAAATAGGCTCGATAATCTTTGTTAGAGAACATCGCTCTTCCTTTTTCCGAGTTCTTCGACCATTTCTTTCAGGATCTCCACATGCTTCAATTGAAGAAGCATCCAGTTCTGGCATTTCTCACGGATGGCGTGAACCGCATCCGGGTCCATCCCGCTGAAACCCAACGACGCTGAAATATGCCTGTCCAAAAGAGGGGTCAGGCTGTTCTTGGACTCTATGACCTCATGGATCTTTTTGAGAAGTTTTTCTTTGCCGATCATTTCTTCGCCCACTTCATCAGACGCTCTCTTTCGGTTGCCGGGATCGTCAGGATCCCAAGACGGACGCGATAGCCGCCACACCATGCTTTTTTCGCCTCCCCGACGACCCATCCATCGAACAGGACCGGCGGACCTTTTTTCTTCCACACCTTGCAAAGGACCTGGTGACCCTTATTTAACGGCTCCTTGCTCAAAATTTCAAGACATTCTTTCCATTTCCAGGCCTGATCACTAGCCTCGTGCTTTGACCCCGGAAAGATCTTAAGGTCCGTCTTCACTCCCCACCGCAGTTTATGAATCACAAGATCCGCGTCCGCGCCCGCATTGAAATAGAAAATGCTCGTAAAAACCAGAAACTGATAAAACGTCCAAAAACCGTTGATGATCAGCGCCGGTTCATGTTCATAAACAAAGCGGTTGACGGCCCATATGAGGGCGATAAAGGTTGCCGTCATCATCGTAAGCTGCGGCCAGAGTAACCGGTAAGGGACCGCTTCCCCTTTCGCCTTAGAAGTCACCCCGAAAGAGATCTTAAGGCCCAGTAAAGCGGCTAGCGCTGCTTTGATGTAAACATAAAAAGTCGACGTTCCTAAAAGCTGTCCGAGAATAAGGTCGCGCGGCTTATAATTCCTTTTCCGCAGCGAAAAATAAAAAACACTCGTCGACAGCAACATATACGGCAGAAAGAACAGGAAATACACTTCCGGTTGGATAAAAAAGGATGGCACTTTGAAAAAGATATAGAGAAGAGGTCCCAGGATCAGAATGAAGTAAGCAAACCCGACCAGATAATAGGTGCTGGAAAGAAAATATTGGAACCATTGTCCCGGCCTCATCGAAAAAGGTTTTGTGAAGAACCGGAACAGAAGATCCATTAAAACCTGGAGGGTCCCCGCGGCCCAGCGGAACTGCTGCGTGAAATAACCGATTAGGTCCCCGGGGACCATTCCGAACACGCAGACATGGTTGTAGTAGAGAGAAGAAAAACCGTGCGTGTGAAGTTTGAGGGAGGTCGCGAAATCCTCTGTCACGGTCCTCTCCTCCATCCCTCCGACGGCCTTGAGGGCACTGGCCCTTAAGATCACGTTCGTCCCGCAGCAGAACATCGAATCCACGATCCCTTTGCCGTCGCAGATGTACTCGTAAAAAACGGCCTGTTGAAGCATCGCGCCCCGCGCGACCCGGTTATTTTCAATG
>CAYMER010000207.1:0-2752 GCA_964389345.1 uncultured bacterium
TATTTTTTTTTTTTTTATGATCCGCCGACCACCGAGATCTACACGGCTCTGAACACTCTTTCCCTACACGACGCTCTTCCGATCTGGTACATCTTGAAGCGGCTGTTCCCCAGCACCACATAGACCGGGACCTGTTCCCACACCTCCGGCGGCAAGAGCGCTTTCATCAACTTCTCAAGAGAAGTGCTCGCGTGCTGGAGATTGGAAACCAGCCCTTTTTCAAAACCTTCAGGAAAGAGGATTTCTTCATGACGGAGCACCTGAGGATTACTGCTCCCCGTGTCCCCCAACATCACCACGAGCTTCCGGGTGCCGACATAAACCACCACGCATTTGTTCTTTATATTGATGGGAAGACTCATGGCTTTCTCTTAACCGCCACGCGGTCGTATTGAAGATCCATATATTCGATATTCTCACGCGGCTCGGTCTTTAAAAGATAGACAGCATTGGTCAGGGAATTTATGCATTCGGATGCTTTGCGACCCAGCTTAAAATCCGGCCCTTCCCCAAGCCGGACTGTAACATACCCGTTCGGATCAAGACTCACCCGGGTCACGGTCTCTCGACGGGCAAGCTCATTCTTTCGGAAAACCTTCATGAACCGCAAGGTTTCGGCAAAACCTTTGTTCTGGAGACGCGCACCGATCCTGGGTTCTTTGAACAATTCGCTGAAATCCTCCACAAGGATCCATGCGGGATCGAGGGCCGGACGGATTTCAATGATAAATCCGTCGTCCGCCACAATCGCATACGGACCTCCGGGTCTCAACTGCACATTCGCGATGGGCCTGCGTTTCTGGATCTCAATACGGATCGTCGTCGGCATCTCGCGAACCACACGCACGCTTTGCGCGCCCGGTCCGAGCTCGATCGTGCTTGCGATCTTTTTCAGATCGAGCAACAGAATATTCTTGCCAAGAATTTTATCCTCGAGCGTACGAATACTCTCGGGAGACAGAACGTCCGGCGGAACAACCCGGATCTCCTGCACCCTGAGCCAACGATCCTCGCACAAACCTTTCTTCACGGCTAACCCGGCATAGACAAGCCCCCCGGCAATCACCACAACCGGAAGTAATTTCCAGAAAAGCCAGCCAACCCCGCGAAACATCGCGCCGATCGCAGAAAAAAACCACCCCTTTTTACCTTTTTTGAACTTTTTCTTACCCATAGAGAATTATTTCATTCCTTTTGATTCGTAAGCATCAAGAAGAACTCTCAGGACTAATTCCTCAAAGCTAATCCCGACCGCCCGCGCCGCTTTCGGCAGGAGACTGAATTCCGTAAGCCCTGGGATGCTGTTCACTTCCAGCACATACGGTCGGTTCTTCCGGTCCAACATCACGTCCACCCTCGAAAATCCTTTAAGCCCGAGACCCTGATAAATCCGATAGGCGATGGCCTGGATCTTTTTGGCGACCTTCGCCGGGATCTTGGCCGGGACTTCGTAGACCGTCATCCCCTTGGTATATTTCGCTTTATAATCGTAAAAAGGACGCGACGGCTTCACTTCCACGACAGGAAGCTTCAGATTCCCAAGGAGTCCGGCCGTCAATTCCCGGCCGATAATCTTTTTTTCGATTAAAAGCCGTCCAAACCGTAATACAGACTGTCTTAATCTTTCGACGGATTTTTGAAAATCTTCAACTAAGAACACGCCCTGACTCGATCCCCCCTCGAGCGGCTTGGCAAAATAAGGCGCCGGGAACGCCGCGGCCACTTTACGCCAGTTTTTTTTATCGAGGATCGCATACTCCGGCGTCGAAACACCGAACTCTTTGAAATGCCGCTTGCTGATCTCCTTATTAAAACTTTTTCTACAAGCCTTGGAAGGCGATCCCGTGAAGAGGAGGCCCTCTCGCTCCAGCATTTTCTGGAGCGCGCCATCCTCCCCTCCTTTGCCATGAAGGGCGATAAAAAGAATATCTGCCTTGCAAATCTTTTTGGGGAAAGTCGACTTCTCGGCAGGATCGATGGGAAACGCCGAAATACCCACGCGTTTGAAAGCACGGATCACGGCACGGCCGGAACGGAGCGAAATTGAGCGTTCAGCCGAAAAACCGCCGCGCACCACGCCGACTTTAATTTTTCTAAGCGATGCGAATTTCGGGTTCAAGAGTAATTCCGGTTGCATGAAAGACAGCCCTTCGGACTTCCTGAATGAGTTGCAGGACATCCTTTGAGGTGGCGTTGCCCCTATTAATAAAATAGTTCGCATGTTGCTCGGAAATCTGGATCCCGCCGATCCGCTTTCCCTTCCATCCCGCTTTTTCGATCAAGGCCCCGGCGGGAGGGTGTAACCCGAGAGGATTCTTGAAGATCGAACCCGCGTTTGGCTCTGTGATATCTTGCCGTATTTTACGAAAATTCTGGTTCGCCTTCATTTCATTCTGGATCTTGTCTTTTTGCCGGCGCCACAATTTTAGCGTCGCTTCCAGAACGAGATACTGATCAAGGTTCGAATGTCGGTAGGAGAATTTCAAATCTTCGCGACCCAACATCACGGGAGTTCCATCTTTTTGAAGTGCTCGGATCTCCAGGACAAGATCCCCGATCTCGTTACGCTGTCCGGCGTGGCGGCTAAAGCCTGCGTTCATTGCGAGAGCTCCGCCGACCGTGCCCGGGATCTGCGCCAAAAATTCCGTACCCGCAAGACCGGATTCCTGGCAGAACCGAACAAGCCGCGCGAGGCTCACGCCCGCGGAGCCCGTCACCTGAAATCGATCCAGGTCCATTCTGACCAGATCGT
>CAYMER010000208.1:0-2619 GCA_964389345.1 uncultured bacterium
GATAATTCCAAACTAAAAAATACTCAATCCGTTTTTCAATCCCAGCCGCTTTCATCTCTAGGTATGGCACGCGTAAGCCTCGGGCTTGAGAGATTCATTGAGTATATTGCAGAGGGATCTGCTCGATGGACTGTAGAGCGACTCTTATGGCCTCAATATCTGCCCAAGGATCCACAAAATCCTCGCACCGATCAAAAAATCATCGAGGAGGCTTCGGATCGATCCTGGGAAGATAGATTTTTTTATCCTTCAAGATTTTTTGAAGAAAAAGCTTCGTCTCAACCTCAGGCGCGATCCCATAATAAAACGCCATATGCTCCACCCTTCGAAAAACTGGCTCCCGGAATAACTTTTGGAGGATCCGGCGGCTTCTCATGCGCCGTAAAAGAGGCGGGATATTTCTCCGTTTTGCCAGGAGCGCTTTTCGAAGGAGAGTTTTGTCCGACATGGGGCAAGGAGCCTAACGGGCGGCTATCTTTTTTTCTTGTTCAAAGCGCTCCCGCTCCACCTCGAGCTGCTTGATTTTTCCATCAAGAGCGGTTTGAAGCTGACGCAGACTTTCTTTTTGGCGGCTCATCTCCGCGAAAAATTTCTGGCGCTCGACCTGAAGAGCCGCCTTTTGTGCCTCAAATTTCGAATTGCTACCCGAAACCACCGGCTGAGACACGCCCGGTTGCGATGCGACCGAGGCATTCAAGACCTTCATCTTGGCAAAAATCTCTTCCTTAAGCTTCTCCAATTGATCCTCTTTTTCACGGATCATCTGAATCTGCTGTTCGCGAACCGCTTCCCATTCCTCCTTGAGGTTATCAAGATCGGATTTCGGTGGCGCCGGCTCTTCTGCTTCAGAGACCGCTGGAGCATCATCGGCCCACACAACGGCAGACGGAAGAAGAAAAAAACCTGCCAACATCCCGAGAAGAAAGAGCCCTTTAATTTTCAGCCTTTTCACTATTGCCTTTCCACGCATCTTGTTATAATGCCTCTCGATAAAACTTCGTGCCCTCATAGCTCAATTGGATAGAGCATCTCCTTCCTAAGGAGAGGGTTGCATGTTCGATTCATGCTGAGGGCACTAAATTTCAATAATTTAGTATGGCACCGTCGAAGCTCAAGGACAGCTTCGCACGGTGACCGCATTTTTTCCGATCGTTTCCCGTTGCCCGCTCACCGTCATCCGTCTTTAATATTTAATCAGTGAAAACACATCGTGATTCTTCAACTTTTTCCGCCCGTTAAGAAATCCCAGTTCGATCACGAATGCGAGCTTTGCCACCTTTCCGCCGATACTTTCCACAAGTTTTACAGCGGCGGCGGCCGTTCCACCAGTCGCAAGAAGATCATCCACAATCACGACCTTTTCGCCGCGCCTCACCGCGTCCTGATGGATCTCAAGGATCTCTTCGCCATATTCGAGCGTGCACGCGATCCGCTTTGTCTTCCAGGGAAGCTTTCCCTTCTTGCGAATGGGCACAAAACCCACCCCAAGCTTCGTCGCAAGCGCCGTTCCGAAAATGAATCCGCGAGACTCGATCCCTACGACCGCACCGATCTTTTTTCCTTTTAAGGATCGCGCCAACCGGGCGATGATCTCACGAAGCGACTTCGCGTCCTTCAAGAGCGGCGTAATATCCCGGAAAAGGATCCCTTTTTTTGGAAAATCGGGAATATTGCGAACTTTAACTTTGAGTGACTTCAGATCCATGGGAACTCCTTTTGAG
The DNA here is from genome assembly GCA_964389345.1 of uncultured bacterium. Lineage (GTDB taxonomy): Bacteria > Omnitrophota > Omnitrophia > Omnitrophales > Aquincolibacteriaceae > Aquincolibacterium. The sequence continues at coordinate 1,722 of CAYMER010000208.1, forward strand.
TACGGAGTACGGTGTACCGAGTACGGCGCAAGACAAACGCCGTACCCCGTACGCCGTACCAGGTTCTGTTGCTATTTCTTGTTCAAGAAGCTTTTGCTTCTTCCTAAGGGAGAAGGGATGCCATGCGAAAATGTCAACAGATCCTAGTGTGGCAGGTAATTATCGAACCGGTCGCCTTCCAAAGCGAGCTGGACGCGAATTTTCTTAAGGACCAGGCTTTCGATCTGACGGATACGCTCCCGTGTGACTTTGAAGTGGTGCGCGACCTCTGCCAACGTATGCGGATCATGATGAACCAGCCCGAACCGGCGCTCCAGGACTTCGCGCTCCCGATCATCCAGGATCCCCAAGAGCTTGCGAACCCTGTCACTTTTAAGTATTTCTCCGACCTGCGAGTCAGGATTGCGTTCTTTGTCATCTTCGAGCATATCGATCAGTTCGGCCGTGCCATCGAGGCTCAAGGGCGTGTTGAGCGAACTCGGACGGTTCACAATGCTTTCGATCTCTTTGACTTTTGTGGCCGGGATCTCAAGGACTTTTGCGATCTCACGCCTCGTCGGCATCCGGCTGAGACGCTGCATGAGAGCATCCCGGACCCGACGCCACTTGGAAATGATATCATACATATAAACTGGGATACGGATCGTCTTCCCCTGATTGGAAAGAGAACGCATCATGCCCTGTTTAATCCACCAGGAGGCATACGTCGAAAAACGGTAGCCCCTTTTGGGATCGAATTTTTCCACCGCACGCATGAGCCCGATATTGCCTTCTTCCACAAGATCCGAGAACGCGAGACCCATGTGGGCGTAACGTTTCGCAAGCGAGATCACCAAACGGAGATTCGCGCGGATCATCCGTTGCCGCGCTTCCTCCCCCCGCACACCGCCCGCCTGGA
>CAYMER010000209.1:0-5338 GCA_964389345.1 uncultured bacterium
GCGGCCGTGTAGCCTCCGGGCCCTGCACCGATTACCGCTATATCTGTCTGGATCGTTTCCATGGATTCCTCTCGAGTCAAAAACACGTTATTGTAGCAAAACACGTTTTAAGGGGACAGGCATTAATTAACTGCCTGTCTCCTTTCATAAAGCACAGCGAAAGGTTTCTTTTCATTCCAGCGGATAATCGGAGACTTTGACGAACTTGTAACCTTTGGACCGGAGCTTGCGTACCGCTTCGATCACGCTATCCACAAAAGAACTTTGAAGTGAAACGCCTCCCAAGATCGCGATGGCGCCCGCGACCGGGTTTGCGAGTACGTCGAGGATCTGTCTTTTCTCAAGACTCTGACCCGGCGATCCTCGTCCGGAAGAACCGAGGGCCTCGTACCCAAGCGCCCTGACGATGCGCACCGCCACTTCATCATAATAACCGGACCCGGCGTGGTAATATTGCGGCAAGATCCCGGTGACGGTTTCGATTTTCCTGGCGTTCCTTTCGATTTCTGAAAAAAGTTCTTCGACATTGCTCGTACCAGGTACTCCGTTCGCGGTCTTACCGCTCACAGAGCACGCCTTACGCGATACACCCTGATTGGCGATCTCAAAAAGAGGATTGGCGGCAAGTTTTTTGAGGATCGCGCTGTTTTTGTCGACCCAGTCCCCGCAAATGAATAAAGTCGCGGGAATGTTCTCAGTCGTGAGGAATTTGATCAGCTTCGCGTCCTGACCTTTGCCCATCAGGTCACAGGCATCCACACCGAGTGCCACGACCTTGTCCTCGGTCTTTAGGCGCGTTTTGACTCCCGAGACCGATTCTCCCCATTCGTGCGGCGCCTGGCCGGAGAACTCTGTCGTGATGATCTCGCGGAGAAGCTGATAATCCTCGGATTCGGATTCCGGCTCACGCTGAGGATTAGCGGCCATACAAAACCCGATCCCCTGAGCAATGCCCCACACCAGGAATAGAAAAATCCAAACAACGCGTTTCACTTTTCAGCCCTCGAAGTGCACTACCTTCCGTCGATGTCGTACACGGCATACTCTAGAAGTGACGGCATCGTACTTGCCCAAAGGGGCAAGTGCTTTAGGAACATCGGACCTTCTCCCAATTTCTTTGAGCATCTCTCCGAGCAGTTCTTTGGGCAGACCCACTACATTCGAATAGGAACCTTGGATATTCTTCACGATCTTAAGCCGGGCCTGGATCGCATAAGCCCCGGCTTTATCGAAAGGATGGATGGTGTCCACATACTTCTCGAGCCACGCCACTCTCACGGGTTTCAGCCACACATCAGTCTTGGCACATCCGGTGAGCACGCATCCTTTTTTTCGATCCCAGATCGCGAGGCCAGTATAAACGGCGTGTTTTTGTCCCGCAAGTCCGCGCAGCATGCGTAAAGCTTCGGACCGGCTTCGTGGTTTTCCGAGCCCGCGTCCGTGATGCCAAACAATTGTATCCCCGCCCAACACGAAACGCGCGGTCCGAGGAAGTATGGCTTTGCGAGCTTTACCGATCGCGTGGCGTACGCAAAGAACTTCAGGAGCGGTTTTCCGGCACCATCGCTCCCGGTAAGCACTCGAGACGACCTCGAAGGGGACTTTAAAATCTTTGAGGAGTTCCTGCCTTCGGGAAGACTGGGATGCAAGAAAAATGATCCATCGACGTCTTGGCATGATCAGCATCCCCGGAGCATCGTGAGAGGTCCGAAAAATAAGGCTTTAAGTCGTGCGCCCTGCCGGGCGTACGTCAAAAAAAAAGAGGGGGTCGCGAAACCCCCTCCTTTTTAACAACAGAATTCAAACAACTATTTGCCGCTAAGATTCACAGGGCTCGGAATTTCAATATCCGCAGGGATCGGGAAGGTGGCCAACTGGACGGCACCGAGAACCGTGGTGACGACCGTGTCAACCAAACCTTGACCTATGCCTTGCCAAACATTCTTTCCGGCCGAGGAGTAATCATTGGGCGTGGTGAGCAACTTGGTCCAACCGAGAACCGTGTTGGTCAAACCATACCCGAGCTTACCACCCACCTTTTCGCCATAGTTCTTCCCGTCAACCCACGAGCTGGCTGCGAAAACGGCCGGCACGAGAATCAGCGAAAGAACCAATACGAGACTCATGATCTTCTTCATTATGTTTCCTCCCTTGGTTTAGAACGTGAAACTTCCGAGCACTTCAAGATTCCGTTCTGGCTTACTTTACTAAAAAAAAATAATGATGCAACCGCTTTTTCAATTTTTTTTAGTAGCACCACTGCGAAATGAGGTATCGGCTTCCCCTCAAAAAAACTTAACAGACCCTCTCAATTCCGCTCAAGCGAAGGGGCCTGGCCCTCAGGCCCAATTCTCTATTTAAAATCTCAAGATTAATTGGGCCAGTCCTGCCGACCATTTAAGAAATGAAAAATAAGGCAGGGCAGGCCAGATTCCGATTTTTCCGTTTCTTTACTTAATAGAAAAATCGAGGTGAGCGGTCTACGTCGCTGTGTCCTTTACGACACAACTTCATAGGGCTCCCATTAAAATTCCCTCGAAGCTCTGCCCCACCCACGGACGGAGCGAAGAAGAATCGGGGCGGAGGGATTTGGCGCCCTTCGTTTCACTCCGGGTCGGCCACCCGCACTTGCAAACCTGACATCCGTCAGCTTTGCCCGCAAGCGCTCCCTTCAAATCCCTCCCCACCGAAGGGGCCTGGCCTCAGCCAGGTCCCGATTTTCCCGTTTCTTAAATTAATAGAAAAATCGGGGCGGAGGGATTTGAACCCCCGACATCCTGCTCCCAAAGCAGGCGCGCTAGCCAGACTGCGCTACGCCCCGATGAACTTTAATAAAAATTTCCAACAGACATTGGAGGCAGTCCTGATTTCCTTGAAATCTTTTCAATAGAAATCAGGGTGCCCCGATGAACTTTAATAAAAATTTCCAACAGACATTGGAGGCAGTCCTGATTTCCTTGAAATCTTTTCAATAGAAATCAGGGCGCCCCGATCAACCGTTATTAAACTTTCAATGAAGATCGGGACAGTCCCAATTCACCCGTTCATACTAACCGAGAATTGGGACGCCCCGAAAAATTGGCTCTGCTAAAAATAAACCCACAGGGTTTCTTTAATTTAAAAGAAGCGAATTTTTCGTCCCAGGAACACGCCGGCTTTTTCGGCGTGTGACGCGGGACTTCCATAAGGGCTTTCAAAAGTCAGTGCGTCCCAATACCGTCCTACAAGGTCGCCATTCTATCGACGGAACCTACGAATGGCAAATGCTTCTCAAAAAATTGACCGTTCTTTGTAGACGCTCAGGACAAGCCCCAAACACATGCAGGTCATGATAAAGGAAGACCCTCCGTAGCTGATCAGAGGGAGCGGCACCCCGGCGATCGGCATCAGTCCGATGGTCATCCCAACATTGATCATGACATGCGAAAAAAGAAGCGCGAGCACTCCCCCGCAAAGCATCTTCGCTTTCACATCTGTCGTATGCTGCATGACCAGAAAGATCGAATGAAAAAGGAACCCGTAGAGGCATAGCACGAGAAGGCTCCCAAGAAATCCCAATTCCTCCCCGATCACGCAGAAGATAAAATCCGTGTGGTGTTCGGGCACGAAATGAAGCTGCGTTTGCGTCCCGCCCAAGTAGCCTTTCCCCCAAAACCCACCCGAACCGACCGCGATCTTGGACTGAAGCGCTGTGTAGCCGGAACCCAACGGATCTAGGCTGGGATTCAAGAATACCATTAAACGTTTTTTCTGATAGGCCTTGAGAAACCCCCAGGCTAAGGGGGCGGCCAGCGCCAGCGTGCTAAGGCTCGCGACCAAGAAACGTTTCCGCACGCCCCACAGAAAAAGTATGACGATCGACATGGGAATAAAAAGAAGCGCTGTCCCGAGGTCGGGCTGTTTGACGATCAGAAAGAGAGGCACCGCCAGAAGCAAAAGAGCGATGCTCACGGTTTTAGTCTGTCCTTCCCAGGGATGATGAGACCCCAGAAAATTGACGCCGGCCAAAAGCGCTCCTACTTTTGCGAATTCCGAAGGCTGTATCGCGATCGGACCCAATGTTAACCATCTCTGAGCGCCCATAACCTTACTGCCAAAAAAATCGACCAACACAAGCAAAATAAGTGTCAGGACATAAAAAGGATACGAAACGCTCAAAAAGGGACGGTATCCGATAAAGGGCACGCCGATCAAGACCGCCAAACCCGCAAGGATCCAGAAGATCTGTTTGGCTTCATAGTTCCCGGGATCGCGATAGGATGCGCTGTAAATAAAAAGGATTCCGATCGCGGCTAAGGCCACGACCGAAAAAAGAAGCGGGAAGTGGATTCCGTTAAGCAACCGGCGCAACATTGAGGTCCTTCCACGTCTCGAGCATCTGTTTCACAAGACGCGCACTCGTGATGCCGCCCGATCCGCCATGCTCCACGAATACAACGAACGCGATCTTCGGATTTTTATAGGGGAAAAATCCGGTCATCCATCTATGCGACTTCAGGGGCGGTGCCTGCGCGGTTCCGGTCTTGCCGGCCAGTTTATCAAAATCCACGCGTGCCAACTGCCCGGTTCCGTAGTCGGACTCCACGACCTGAAGCATGGCCCTTTTGACCACTTCGAGATTCTCCTCTCGAATAGCCACCCGAGTAATTTCCGGCATGATCGTACGGTCCTGAACAACCAGGTGGGGCTCCACGACCTTACCGTTCTTCGCGATGATCGAGGTAAGACGGAGAATCTCGAACGGGGTCACGAGCATATAACCCTGCCCGATCGCCATATTGAGAGTTTCGCCCTGATACCAGGGCTGATTGAAACGCGCTTTCTTCCACGCGGAATCCGGGATGAGACCGGGAGCCATGCGCGAAATTTCGAGCCTCAAGGGCTCGCCCAAGCCCAGCTCATGGGCATAATGCGCAATCTCATCCGGCGTCAGTCTTTTGGCCACATTAAAAAAATAGACGTTACAGGAACGCTCAAGAGCCTCGTAAAGATTGAGGTTCCCATGCCCTTCATGGAGCCAGCAACGCGCGGGCTTCGACTTGGGACCCAATTTAAAGGATCCGGTGCACCGGAACCGCGTTTGGGGAGTGATCTTCCCGAGATCAAGTCCCGCAAGCGCCGTTACCAGTTTGAAGATCGAACCGGGAGGATAAGCGGCATTGATCCCGCGATCCAGCATCGGAGAGTTCTCGTCCTTCAATACATGAAGACGCTGTTCACTGGATGCCGGGGAGACAAAGATATTCGGGTCATAGGCCGGGGCGCTCGCCATCGCTAGAAGCCCGTCCGTCTGAAGGTCCAGCACGGCAATACTTGCGTGCAGACCCTTGATGAGTTC
>CAYMER010000210.1:0-3665 GCA_964389345.1 uncultured bacterium
CTAGGTCTCTGCTGTTTATTTTTTTATTTCTTATACGACGCACACTGCCGATCTCTACACGGCTCTGAACACTCTTTCCCTACACGACGCTCTTCCGATCTGGCCAGAATTGCAGGGAAGGCCATTATCGGGGCCAGGTCGGGAGGCATTCCGGAGCTTCTGGATAGCGGCAAGGGGCTTCTTTTCAAGAAGGGGGATGCGGAGGAGCTCGCCAGGCATTTGATCCGGCTCTCTGAGGATGCGCGGCTTCGCACAGAGTTAGGAGTCGCAGCAAGTCAGGGCGTCGAGGAATATTCTTCCGTACGTATGTGCGAGCGTATCCAAAAGGTTTATGAAAACGTTCTGAAGGAAAAGGTGTGAAGATCGAGCGTAAACCCATTGTGGTCGGGATGTCGGGAGGTGTTGATTCTTCCATGACACTCGTACTCCTGAAAGAAAAAGGCTGGGACCCGGTCGGCGTTTCGCTCAAATATCCTGTCTGGAAGGATGAAGCGAATTGTCTTCGGGAGAATGTTTGCTGCAGCACGGAGTCCTTCCAGATCGCGGCCAGTATCTGCAAAAAGCTCGGCGTCCCTTATCACGTCTTTGACGTATCGCGCGATTTCAAAAAAGAAGTCATTGATTATTTCCTCGACCGTCTGCGTGATCATAAGACCCCAAACCCCTGCGTGATGTGCAACCGGCATCTCAAATTCAAGAAGCTTCTGGAATGGGCCAAACGGCACGGCATCGATCATGTGGCGACCGGCCATTATGCGCGGGTTCGCAAGAAGCCGAAAACCCGGAAGTTTGAATTGCTCGTGAGTCAAGATGCGGACAAAGACCAGACTTACTCTCTGAGCTTTCTTTCGCAGGATCAGCTTCGCCATATTGTGCTTCCGCTGGGGAATCATACCAAAAAAGAGATCTACCAGATGGCCGTGGATCATGGCTTTGAGATCTTTCTCAAGCGCAAACAAAGCCAGGATTTTTGTTTTGTTTCCGGAAATGCGATGGGATCATTTCTCACCAAGGAGATCGGGAAGAACGAAGGCGAGGTCCGGGATGATGCGGGGCATGTGATCGGCCGCCATCAAGGGCTTCATTTCTACACGGTGGGCCAGCGCAAAGGGCTCGGGTTTTCCGGCGGGCCTTTTTTTGTGACCGGGTCCGACGTGAAGAATAATGTTCTCAAGGTTACACGCGATGAGAAAAATCTCCGGAGCCTGGAAGTGTTCCTCTCCCCTTGTAATTTTATCGGCGGAATGCCAAAGCATGCTGTGCGCGTCAAGGCGAAGATCCGGTACCGTCAGGCGGCGGCACCCGGGAGGTTGCAACCCCTTTTCGGAAACAGGGCAAAGATTGTTTTCGACAAGCCCCAGAGGGCTGTCACCCCCGGTCAGTTTGCGGTAATTTACAAAAGGAATGTTTGCCTCGGAGCGGGGGAGATACGGTAAAAGCGGGACTCGTAGCTCGGGACTATCCTGACTTTTGTTTTCTTTTTATTAAAGGGTAGTCAGGATTGCCCCAATTTCCGCTTCGCTTCAATTGATAAGGATTGGGACTAGGGACTCGTTTAGGTTTCTCGTTTTTTCGAGTCTCGAGGGGCGAGTCCCAAATCCCGATTTTGATTTTGCATTCATTGACAACGTCCGTCAAAACGATAATAATAGCGTAGTTTTTCTACCGCACATTGCCTCCAAAGGAGAGCGACCATGGCCAATAATAAGAAAAAGGAAGAGACCCAGGAGAAGATCCTCGACGTTGACGCAAGCATGCAGGGAACAATCGCGTTCAAGGACCCCGTAAATTTGCGCATCAACGGAAGTTTTGAAGGCAAGCTTGACACGCGTGGCAATCTCACGATCGGCGAGAATGCCAAGGTCAGCGCGAATATCCACGGCGACAATATCGTGATTGCCGGAAAAGTTTCCGGGGATGTTATCGCGACCAGGAGTCTTTCCATCCTCGGGACGGCGACCCTCAAAGGGAACCTTACGACTCCACGTTTGAGCATCGGAGAAGGTGCGATTCTTCAGGGGCTTGTGAACATGCAAGGCGTGAGTGTTCCGGACGGATCGGATGTTTTTCTGACCCTGAAAGACGTGGCGCAGTATCTGGAGGTTGAGGCCCGCATCGTTGAAGAGTGGGCGAATGCCAAGAAGATCCCGGCGCGTTTTGACAATGGCCACTGGGTCTTTACCAAGGCCGAAGTGGATCAATGGATCCAGCAGGAACGGGCCCGAGTTTAAAATTTCACGTTTTAATCCTGGCGCTTTTCCGGTCGCAAAGTGCGCGCTTTTTTCCCCTAAGGCGGTTGACCCATCATGAATAACATGCTGACTCTCGACGAAGTGAAAAACTTTCTCGAGGTCGAACAACAAGTGATCGAAAAGTTCATCCAGGATGAAGTCTTGCACGCCTACAAGATCGGCGGCGTGTACATTCGTTTTCGCAAGGAAGAAGTTCTTAGCTTAAAATACGATGTTCTGCTCAAGAAAGAAAAGACAAGGACGTCCGGTTCCTTCGGTGAGCGGTTGTGGAATTTTTGGCGTTTCAACAATTTTTACATTATCTCCGTCCTGATCATCTTGGCCTTGGCGTATTGGTTTCTTCACACCACGGTATCTTCTTAGGGCGGTCCTTTTGAAGATTCTTCAGGGTATCGATTTGGTCAAGGTCGAACGGATGAAACAGATGATCGAGCGGCCTTCGGGTGAAGCGTTTTTGGCCCGGGTTTTTAGTACTGCGGAGCAAAACTACTGCGGTTCCAAGCGTATGAAATTCGAGCATTACGCGGCCCGTTTTGCGGCTAAAGAAGCGGTGCTGAAGGCCCTGAAGATTCGTCCCAAAAAGAACCGGCGGCTTTCCGGGATCGAAGTGGGACGCGAAGCCACCGGAAAACCTTTTATTATTCTGGATTTGGAGAGCCGCAAACAGCTCTGTATTCCGGCGCAAGCGCAGATCGAGTTATCGATCGCGCACGAACGTGAATATGCGATCGCGACCGTCGTGATCGTGGTTCCTTAGAAAAAGAGAAAAAATGAAACAGAAGACGCTTATTATCAACGCGGACGATTGCAACCTGACCTCCCTGGTCACGGAAGCCATTTTGAAGGCCCACGAGAACGGGATCGTGACCAGTACGACCTTTTTGATCAATCTTCCGGTGGAGCCGGACGTGATCCGGGAACTTTTGGCCAGGAAAAAACTCGGGATCGGACTTCATTTGAATGTCACGCTCGGAAAACCCGTGGCCAGGCCCGAACTTGTGCGATCGCTTCTTCAAAAGGACGGACGTTTCAAGAAAAAAGACCAGTATTCCACAAAAAAATTACCGCCCGTTTCCGAGATCGCCGTAGAGTTCAAAGCCCAGCTCCAGAAATTCGTAAAGACCTTCAAACGATTGCCCACCCATGTGGATATTCATCATCACATGCACGATTTCCGGCCGTTCTTGGAAGCTCTTACCATAATCGCCGGGAAGTATAATCTGCCTATTCGTTGGACGCGGCTTTTGACCGAGCCGGAGGTTCGGCTTGCACATAAAGGGCTTAAAACCACTGACCATTTCTATGGGAACATCGACCCGCACACATTCTGGACAGAGGAAGTGTTGAGGCATTTGCTTTTTACGCTTCCGGAAGGGACCAGTGAGATCATGTGCCATCCGGGATGGGTGGATG
>CAYMER010000211.1:0-5092 GCA_964389345.1 uncultured bacterium
CCGACGCTGACGTAAGCGGGCTGGTCCGGAGCCGGAGACGCATAAAACGTTCCGACCATAGGAGAACGCACGATCGTCACGCCTTCTTCGACCCCAGGTTGCACTGCGACCTCTGGAACGCCTTGGGCCGGGACGTGCCCATTCGACACCATCATCTGCGGTGTGCTCTGCATCACAATCCCACCGCCCGCCATCTTTCGGAGTTTGATCTTCGCGTTATCCTTCTCGATCTCGATCTCCCCGACATTATGCTCGGCCATTAGTTCTAAAAGTTCTTTGATCTCCTTGATATTCATTTTCTTTTCCTCGCAACAGGTGATTTTTTAATAGTTTTTTTAGAAGAACCGGTTGAATGCATTCTGAAGGTGTGGGCCACCAGACCCCGCAAACCAAGAAGATAGCTGTCCTTGCCAAATCCCGTCACCTGGGCAACGCATGCCGGGGCCGTCATCGAATGCTGGCGGAAATCCTCGCGTTTATAGATATGGCTTAAATGAACCTCCACCGCCGGAAGACCGCAGGCGGCCAGGGCATCGCGGATCGCGACGCTCGTGTGGGTGTAAGCCGCCGGATTGATCAAGATCCCAGCGAACTGCCCGCGGGCGCCGCCAATACGATCGACGATTGCGCCTTCGTGATTGCTCTGCAAAATCTCGAGTGCTACGCCGAGCGCCACGGCTTCCTTTTCAAGCGCTCGATTGATCTCGCCAAGCGTCACATTCCCATAGACCGAGACTTCTCGCTCCCCCAGGAGCTGCAAATTCGGCCCGTGAACCACAAGAATTTTTTTCATTAGAGCCTATTCTCCGAAGTGATTCTAAACTATTCTTTCTGGGATTGCATCATTTCCATTTCATCCAAGGCCTTTTTCTTAAGACCTCCTCGAAACGCGTACCAGATCCCGGAACCGATACTGAACGAATAGATCACGATATCCATCAGAATCATTAGCGCGCCCGCCCGTTCTTGGGGCAGATAACGACCAAAAAGCAGCAGCACGCTGGCTTCTCTCACGCCAAGCCCACCGATCGAAGGAGCCATACTAACGATGGAAATAACGGGTATCAAGATAAAAAACTTCCAGAAATTGATATCGGCACCAACGGCCAGAGAAAGCCAGTAATTCACTGCGATAAAAACAGCCTGTCCCATAAAAGAAAGCAGAATCGCCATCAGAACAGCACCGCGATGATGCCGGTAACCATAGATCGCATGATAGACTTCGGCGAGCTGCATCTTCCATTTTTCGCTTGGGATCAAACACGCGAGTCCTTTAAAGAGACGCGCGAAACGGCGACTTGTAAAAAAAGCGACTACGAAGGTAAGCACTCCACAAGCCCCGAAAACCGCGTAATCGATGTAGGTGCTTTCGGCTTCCTTACTAAAACACAAAAGCCCGATCGTGGCCATAATGATAAGCGCCACAAATCCAAGCAGGCGGTCCAGCAGGATCGAAGTCGCCGATTCAATTTTTTTTCCGGAATGCTTGTAGGCATAAACAACCTTGGCCACGTCTGCGCCCACGGAGGAAGGCAACATCAGATTATAAAAGAGTCCCACAAAGCCGAGATGATAACACTCCCGGAAAGTCATGCGAATGTCCTGAACCCGGAAGACCCACTGAAGGCGAATAGCGAGAATGGCAAGGCCCACGAAATAACCGGCGATCGCAGCGGCAAACCAGCCCCACAACACCTCATGGCGCAGGATGGCCATGGATTCATGAAGCTTGCCGCGCATGAAATAAATAATAAGACCGATCGCGGCGAAGCTGACGACGAAACGGAGGATCTTCCCTCGGATACCGTTATTCATATTTTTGAAGGGTTAACGGTTCCGCACTGCGAACCCGTAAAATTAATGATAAAGCAGTGTCAGCGCCGCTCATACGCTCTGGGAAAATTTAATCTGAAGCTGGGTGATCAGGGTTTCGAGCATTTTCTTTTCCTCGTCGCTTAAATTCCCCTGGGTTTTATCCCGTAGCGCGATCAAAAGATCAATCGCTTCCTTCGCTCCCTCGGGGTTAAGCTCCGTCTGCTGCGTCATGGGATTTGGAATTTCACCGAGGTTCATGAGCACCTGATAACCGAGCGACTGCACAAGACCCAGGAAAGACTTGGACGTTTCCGCTGGCTTTAACTTGGCGGCAGGCTGGGCCGGTGAGACCGCGGCGGCCTTCGCCTTGACACTTTCCGCCTGTTCCTTCCAGCTCTCATCCACCTTCTTTTCCGTAAACCGTATGTCTTTATCCGGATCCATAAACCGCCCTCCCATCCTGAAATTTAAGTATCACCCTGTACACATCGCCCTGGTTTTTATCTTCTTTTAATCTACGGTAATCAGAACGGCCCCAATTTCAACAAAGTTGAAATTGATAAGTATTGGGACCGGATGTGTACGAAGGACCCGTCCCGAATTTCTGGCTCATCCGCCATACAACGCGGCACCTGCCTGCCGGTAGGCAGGATCCGTCCGCTCGCAAAAAGCGCTCATCTTTACTATCCGCCAAAAAGCGCGGCAGATTACTCCGTCACGAACAGCACGTTGATTCGGCGATCCGCCATACAGCTTGGCGGATCAGTCCGTTCGCTGAAAAACTGCTCACGGCTGAAAAAAAAGAGGTTCGTGACCGAGTGGGGATCTGGTGGCCACGAACCTCTGCAGGTGAGTCGAGACCCGTAAGTCTCGCATGCCGAGTATTATACTCCTGCGCCCTACCCTGTCAATCCTACGCCCGAACTTTTTTCGACCCTTTGCACGAACCCGGGTCGTGTAATAGGTTCTTCCAGCGTCAGTTTTTTAATGATCGAAAGCGTTCGCTGAAAACCAGCCCGGTCTTGGACAAAGACGCGATAAGAATCAGGCTGAAGCCTCAGAAAAGAACGAGCTTCGCATAACGGCTCGCTATCCGATGTATGAAGATACTCGCGATAGGAAGAAAATTTCCATTCTTCCGGTCTGGAAACAAGGCCGGCCGAAGTCGGATTTAAATGAATATAGCGCGTGAGATGCAAGGCCTGTGCATCCTCCTCCACCCGAACCGCCTTGAACCTTGACTCCCAAAGAGGCCCTTTGCGTTTGGTCTTTTTATTGAAATAATGTGCATAGCTATTGAGCACGAACATCATGTAATCCGAAATGCCGACTGAGGCCTTTTGCACCAGGAACAGATGCAAATGTGTTGGCATGAGACAATAAGCGAGAATCCCGACCTGAGGATCTCCCCGCTTCGGTCCCGGACGTTCCCTAGGCTTGGCCCTTAAAAACCAGGACAAACGAGCCCCAGATTCTCTCACGAGATAAAAACGCAACGTCTCAACCATCCGCTGGTATTCTTGTTCCGAGCGGAAGATCTCATAGCCAGCAATACTTTTCGTAAAAATGTGGTAATAATATCCTTGCCGCAAGATTACTTTCCTGCATGTCATAAGCACCCCCTACACGCCCCGGGTTCGTGCAATCGGTCGGAGCATGAGAAAGGCTATCACGATATTACTTATAGTCAACATATTATTTATTTATAGGCATTTCACGAGCCCGGGGCGTGCAAAAGGTCAGGCACCGGCAGGGGGTGGAAAAGAGAGGCTGGAAAAGAAAAAAGCGTGAGCATAAGATCTCTCCCATACCCCCGCTTTTGAAAACTGCTTTGAAAAAATTTCGCGCTCTGTCTAGCCCGGCGAAGCTTACGCGGCCACCGAGATAGCCTGAATCGCGATAAGATCGGACAGCACCGCCTCCAGAGCGTTAAGCGCGGCATCATTGATCTCAAAATAGCCGTTCTTCGAGACGAAAACATTCGGAAGTTCTTTGATGAGCGCATCCGGAATCGTAGCCATACTGCCTGTGATTCTGAGATTATGCTGCGAAGCCTTCTTCGCCGCCAAACTCCGGGCGATAGCATTCCCCTTCACACCGGCCTCGCTCTTCAGAACCGTACCCGCAAACTCAACGCCCATTCCGTCAACATCCTCCAAAAGAACCGACACATACTGACCGCCCCTGAATTGCTGGTTCTTACCGGGTAATTCGGTAGCTAGCTTTTGAGCCGCCCCCAAAAGCCTGGCCTCCGTCGTCAACATCAAACGGAAACGATCGTCGATCTTTTTCCCCTGGAGATCCGAGGCATTCCGGATCGCGAGAGCGAGGGTCATCAACTCAGCCTTATGATCTTCAGTCATCCCATCAACCGAAAAGGCCCGCCACGCGTATTGTCCGGCATTTGTGAAAAGCTGAGGAAGCTCGCCTTGAAGCGCCGCCTTAATTTCCTCGAAGGATCTGCCACGAGTAGCACTAACCATCGCACCAAGCTTGTCGGACAGAGCCACCACAGGATTCGCTTGCATCATCGCCTGAGCATCGGTCATGAACTGCTCCGCATCAAACTCCCCAGCTCTCAGACTCACGAGCCTCTCGAGAACCACCGCAATCTGCGCAGCCGTCATCATCTCGACATTTTCCGTCATAACAACAATTTGTCCCACAACATCCGCAAGAGATTGATTTCCATATTTAAGAAGTTGGCTTTTCAACTGAGCCAAAATCCTCCGACTTTTAGCTTGCATCAAAGCTTCCACCTTATCTGAAAGCTCCTGCCGCGCTTCGACGCTGGACCGGACCTCGGCGCGCCCCACACTAAACGAATCCAAGGCAGCCGTAAGACCCCGAACGGTCACAGGAAACGTCCCCAGAAGCGTCGATTCATCTCTTGGCCCTTTCCCGGGATATTGTTTCACAATACCGTCTTGTGCGACAAAAACGAATCGGTTCATTTGCTTGTAGTAAGACGCGATGGTGCCATTCAAAAACGCAGCAAACTGACCAGCCGCTTTCTGCAACTCACTCGGGTCTACGCTAAAGATCTGCGTCCCCTTTTGCAGAACGACAATCCGTCCATTTTCTGCAAACACATCAAGAGCACCCTTACGCGCCTCGGAACGTTTTGCAGCAGTCTCTATTTCAGGAACAGAGCTGACAAGAAGCCGCGCCTGAAGCATCTCGAGTTCTTCCACAGCAATAGCTCCTTGTTCTTTCTGAACAGGAAGAAGATTCAAACTCGCGGGATTTTCAGGACTGTAATTGTAACGGAGCCTTA
>CAYMER010000212.1:0-5744 GCA_964389345.1 uncultured bacterium
TGATCAGATAAAAAGCGGGGCCTGTGTGACGCCTTCGGCGGATATTTATTCCGACAGTCTTGGTTTTCTCGGGGGGGATCCTTCTCTGACGGACTGGAATGTTTCCAAGTCTCTTACAAGCCGCGCGGTCCAGAAAATAGAAAATATTCTGAACGCCGCGGTGGTGACGGGGCAATTGCCGAGTCAGCTTAAAAAAGCCAGGCATCATATCGACACCATTGTGAATAACGCATTCACTGCGGATATGACGACTTGGCAACCTGTGACAGAAGGAGTGCCGAACCGTCCGCCGCTGGTCGGGGCGCCGACCGGAGATTGGTCGAACTGCACGCGGCCCGATTATGCCAGTTGTATCTCAACGAAGGATGCGAACGGGGTTGATGATGTTGTTAAAAGCAGCGAATCTTACGCAGATAAGACTTATTATTTGAATCCGGCGAGCACTTATTTCATGAATCTCAGCGCTCAGAATACTGCCATGATGACCCATCCTGATTTTCTGAGCTTTTTGGCGACCAATACGCCGTCGCCCGCGAACAAAACCGTTTCGAGTCTGACCATTTACATGCGGCGCGAGAGCGCTTCGGAACCCTATTACGAATCATCGCGAAATACGGTGCCGGCCTCTTCGGTCGATGTAAAGACCCGCCAGATGTCGCAGCTATATTTTACGGATAGTGACCATGATGGGGCGCCGGATGCCAGGCTTCCGATCGTCCAAGCCGTGCGGGACAGCGTTACCGACGCCAGTTTTTATACCGATGAGCTTTTTTTTAATGACGCGCTGGATCAAGCGCCGCCCTTTCCAAGTGCCCCTTATCCGGGGATCTATTTCCGGTGGCTTAACTCTTACCTGGTCAATGCCTTTCCCCTTCGCTATGCCTGTGTGAAGAATGCGGTGGCCACTTACAAGGCGACCAAGACGCTGGTCTGTTCCGGATGTACGAATGATTGCCGGCAAGACCAATGTCGTTACGAATATGTAAATGATAGTAATTTGCCGACCTACGGAGGGACGTGTGTCTGCGACAGCGCTTCCCCAACGGGACCCAAATACACGTATCTTCCGGTCGGTGATCCGGAATCGAATCGGGGTACTATTGTTAAGATTACGCAACATGTTACGCAAGACCCTGTGAAGAACGCGGACGGAACTCCCGCGGTCCCGGCCCCCACGGGACCCAAAGATTTTTACGGTTATCCTTCGTGGGGTGATCCCGCGAAGCCGGTCCAGTTCGAAAGTACGGGGGTATGTCCTGAAAAAAGTGATAATTATTACAGCACGTATCCGAAGATCGCGTATTGTATAAGGAGTTATGCGCCTCTTTGGGAGGCCCGTTACAGCGGCGGGCTAGAGAACCTGATCAATCTTCAAGAGAACTGGTACGACAATAAAGGGACGCCAACCAATACCGCGGATGATGTCCAGTCCAAGGTCTGTTTTTTCGGCTCCCTGATCAGCGCGTGGAATTCGAAGGAACTCGTGAAGGTTGACGGCACCCCGGCGTTTTTCGGCACCTCCTCCTATTACACACCGCCGGTTCGGAATTATTATTTTAATCAGGCGCTGAAAACAAATCCGCCGCCGCTTCCGGAGGCTTCGGGGATGCAGCTTTTTTCTGTAAAGCGCATGAAGTTTAGGGAACAGAGCAACGACGGGACGAGTGTTTGATGTGTGAAATTGAGATTGAAATAATGACGAGCCGATGAAACATCAAAAAGGTTTCGCGCTGATCATGGCGCTTTTCCTCGTGGTGGTGATGGCCACGGTCACGGTGGGGAGTTTTGCCACCCTGGGCCGCCAGCAGCGGACCGTCCAGCGGGTGGTGGAGGGGATCCGTCTTCAATGGGCGGCGGAAGGGATTATTGACCGGGGGCTGAAATTTTTTACTGATTTCGTGGAAACGAACGCGAAATATCCGTACGGGAATTCAACAGACAGTCAGGTGTTGAACAGTACGACAAATTCCGGAGATGCGTTTGAAACATTGCTCCGAAACTGGTTTGTGAGCCGAGGGGATCCCTCGAGTTCCGATTCTCCGCTAAAAGATCTTTTTTCAAGGTTTGAACTTGTTGCCGAGGGATCGTCCGTCCGGTTTGTCCGGAGCCTGGACGCGCATAATAACCCTTTGAACAGCGATGGGACCGATGAGGCGGATGCTTACCGGGAGTATGAGATCACGGTGAAAGTGATCTCAGTGACGAATGGGCAGCCGGTCACGTTACGGCAGAGGATCAAGCTGAGCGCGGGCAAGCTTTTTGATTACAACGTTTTTTACAACGGAGACCTTGAGATCGCCTCAGGGACCGATTACGAGCTTCAGGGGCCTGTCTTCTCGAACGGGAATGTTTATTTAATGACCGGGGAAGATAAAACCCTGACGCTTTTGACGCCTCAAGGCGTACCTTCCACCGATAAGAGTTATTATGCACTTCACGCAGCCGGGAACATTTATTTTTATTTCAAAAGGTTGATCGGCCGGAATTATTTCCTCGACGGATGCGATCAGGGGAATTGCCGGAACGCGGTTTACGCGGCCGGTGTTCCGGACTATTACCGGACCGACCGATCGGATCCCGCGGTCTTCCCGGGCGATTGGACGGCCGATCCGGGGCTTAAAGGGGTCGAGATTTCTCCGTTCGGTTCGAAGCGAGGGGCAGGCTACCCGCTTTTTTATTATCCGAAGAATTCGCTCCGGAAGCAAACGAAGAACCATTATGTCTGGCTCAAGGATCCGCAGAATTTGACGCCTCCGATCCAGCTGAAATATCCGGAGTTCGTGTGCGAAGGAAACTACGATCTTTATTGTTGCGTCAACAATCCATTCTATACCGCCTATTTTGACCAAAGCAAGTATGCCACGGTGTCGCCGAAGGATGATTTCATGAACGTAACGCCGGCGTTCGATCTTTCACATCCCGCAAATTATCCAAAAATGTTGCCGTCATCGGCGGGATGGGTCGTGGAGAAATCTCTTTCAGATTTGCCTTCCTCAAATCCGAATTGGAAAAATTCCTCGAAAAATCCTCTTGGAAATTTGGTGGCGGACCATGAAAGTGCGCCGTGGATCACGCAAAAGACAATCCCGATCGGAGATCCGAAGGCGGCGGAGGGGACGCATCTTTTGATCGATCCCTTGGCAGACGGCGAGAACCCTCTTGTCCGGGCCCAGAAACTGGAATCCAAGGCCCATATCAGGATCCTGTGCCGGGCCGATGTTTGTGCGAAGTATAAGTTTATCGGAAAAGGAGAAGCAGGCGCAGATGCAGATGGCTATGTTCTGGCGGAGGATATCCCCGGGATCTCAAAAGTATCTCTTTACGATTACCGGCTCGGAGGCGCTTTTTGGTCCGCGGTGATCGATGTGGGTGCCTTGAGTGCCTATTTGAAAACTGCCGCAGATGCCGGAAATATTGAAACGAACGTTACGGGCGCGGGATTCCATGGATTTTTGGTTTATGTGGAAGTTGCGTCGGCACCTTACGCGCAGTCGGGGGAATCCCGGATTGCTTTGGTCCGTCTCACGAACGGGATGCAGGTTCCTCAGGCCGGTTTGACCATGGTAACGAACGGACGGTTGTGGGTACAGGGGAGTTACAACACTTATGATTATGGTGATGTGGAAACGGGTCGTTCCGCGAGTTTTTGCAACGAAGCGAATTGGGATGCCCGGAATTGTCGTTTTCCTGCCGCGGCGCTCATCAGCGACAGTTTCGGGGTTCTTTCGGGGGAGAATTTGTTGCCCAATACGGCGGCTTTAGGAAGCCGCCTCGTTTCCGGAAATGTGATGCTGAATGCCGCGGTCATTACGGGTTCTCTGCCTTCCCAGCTTCAAAAGATGTTTCCAAACTGCGATGCGGCCCATCCCAGTGAATGTTGGCTCTGGAGCTCTTCGTACGCGAACGAACTTTTGAATCCGGTTAACTATAGCGGGTTGTCCCAGTTCCTTGCAGGCGTGGTAGTGAAAAGAGGCGATTGGTACTTGCCCGCTAGTTTGTCTGGCGGTTGTCCTGAGGGTCTTTATCCCCAGGGTCATGCCCTTGCGGGTGATCCCAAGAACTGGTTCAATTGCGAGGTGCGTCAGGATATGAACACAGGGATCTTTTATGTTCCGAGGCTTGCAATCGTCAAGAGGATTTACAACACCATGTGGCGCGAATATGACGGAACCTATTACGATTATGGAACTTTGACCGGCGGTTTGGCAACCAAAAGGACGGATCCTACCGATGTGCAGCACTGTCTTGCGGCACAACAAACGAGATGGAGTCCCAACTTGTCTCAATTGAATCCCCCAGGGCAACCCGTAAGATGGGATCCCGCGAGTTATTCAGCGCCGCCGAGTCCCAATCAGGCGGGTACGCCTCTTGAACAGTTGCTTTACAGGATTGTAAGCGGGCAGGTCCTGAAATGGGAGGACCTTACGCAATCCGAAAAGGACCTTATTACCACGGGAATGTTGTCCAAGACCTATAAAATACCCGTGGCAAGAAAGGATAGCGGGAACTGGAACCTTATCTGTTGTGATGCGACGAATACTGCGGGGCAATGTGCGAATTTCGGGACGAACAAGACTTGTCATCCGTCTCAAACCGACGCCCCATTTGATTACACAAAAGTCAGTTACCGGATCGTGGAGATCAATGCGAACATTGTTGCCAATCAGGAAATGCCGTTCAACACGGATGGGTTCGTGAAATGTCCTCCACAAACGCAATGGACAGGAAGCGGCTATGGAGTCTCCGGGGATTGTGAGATCAAAGGCGCTCCGGCTACGGGAGGGGTTTGGAATAATATAATGATAATGGATTGGACCCCTATTTGGAACCACATTCAAATCTCATCGATTGGAGCTTTATGGCCGACGACGACGTGTAAGATTCCAGAGGGAGGAACAACCGCGGTGTGCACCACGATACCTGCGGGCAGCAACGGACCTATGCTTCGTTTCGGGAAAAGCTCTTATGGCTATAACGGTCTCCGTTATATCCCGCTTTATATGCCGCGCTACAGCGGGGGGCTCGAGAATCTGATCAACTATCAGGAGGCGTGGGACAAAACCGCTGTTACCGGTAACGCTAACGATCCTGTTCGGACTGTGCGCCATTACGGGGTCCTGACTGCGGCGTGGGACGCCAAGAATTTGGAGACCAAAGACGCTTCCAACCAAACATTCAAGGCGTTTTGGTCGCCACGCTACTATTCGGCTCCCACGCGGTCCACCCGCTACAACGAACATTTAAAAGACGATCCGCCTCCCGGCATGCCGAGCGTCTACGGCATCACACGCGGGCGGTTTGATGAGCTTGATCCGCAGAGCGGCCAGCCGCTGGGGAAGAATTAAATCATAATGAAAATATTACGGATGCGTTATAAGTTGCAAGATCAAAAAGGTTTCGCGCTGATCATGGCGCTTTTTCTCGTGATCGTGATCTCCACGGTTGCGGTGGGGAGTTTTGCCACCCTGGGCCGCCAGCAGCGGACCGTCCAGCGGGGGGTGGAGGGGATCCGTCTTCAGTGGGCGGCGGAAGGGATTATTGACCGGGGCATGAAACTTTTCGGCGAATACACCCGTGCCGACGGATTTCCCGGCCAGTCATCCGCTCCGGATTACGATGTCTATGACTCCCGCCCCGGAGGCGGCAATGCGTTTTTCGCCGCGACACTGACCCAATGGTTCACTACCCTGAAAGGTAATCATAGTGAATTGAACCATGTCGTCGTTTCCTCGCTCACCGTCAAG
>CAYMER010000213.1:0-8562 GCA_964389345.1 uncultured bacterium
GGCGAGGCTCGTCGCATTTCAGACGGCAATGGCCAGAACTCGGAGTTGTAACAATAGCGACAGCGCCAGGGGCACCCCTGAAGATAAAAAACCCCGGCCAGGCGGCCGGGGAAATCGATCGT
This sequence comes from uncultured bacterium, assembly GCA_964389345.1. Classification (GTDB taxonomy): domain Bacteria; phylum Omnitrophota; class Omnitrophia; order Omnitrophales; family Aquincolibacteriaceae; genus Aquincolibacterium. The sequence goes on from CAYMER010000213.1 coordinate 123, forward strand.
CGTAAAAGGCGTGATGCCCGCGACGCAAATGTCATCCAAATCTTTCGACGAGCCTAGCATCACAGACCTTTGTCATCCCCGTTCCGGCTCTGTCATTCCCGCGCCACCGCCTCTGGCGGGGTCCCGGCCGAAGGCGGGAAAAACGGGAATCCAGACTGGAATAAACTCCAGGGGGGATCTTGGAAATGGATTCCCGACAGAAGCATTCGGGAATGACATTCCGTTGAACGCTTTACGAACAGCCACACCCGGCTTCTTTGGGTTCGGCGAAATATTTCCGCTCATAAAATTCGCCTTTTTTCCCCACGTTGAACCCGGCGACCGGGCGGTGATACCCCATCACGCGCGTCCAGACTTCGCAACGCGTCCGCTCTTCATCCTTAAGAACAAATTTCTCTTTATCCATATATCTCTCTCCCTAACTTTGCACTTCAGCCGCCGCTCGTTCGGTTTCCGCAGTGTCCTGATGTTGAAGCATTTTTCGATTGATGAGCTCCTGGTCGCAGTGGGCGCAGAACTCATGTTCGCCGGAAAGATAACCGTGCGTCGGGCAGATCGAGAAGGTCGGCGTGATCGTGATATAGGGGATCCGGTATCCTTCAAGCGCTCGCTTGACGAGCTTCTTGCAAGCCTCCGCACTCGACATACGCTCCCCCATATAAAGATGGAGTACGGTCCCGCCTGTGTAACGGCGCTGCAACTCTTCCTGGCGGCCCAGGGCCTCGAAAGGATCGTCCGTAAATGCTGCGGGAAGCTGGGAGGAATTCGTGTAATAAGGCCGCTCGTCTGTCCCGGCATGAAGGATATCGGGAAAACGCTTGATATCCTCTTTCGCAAAACGGTACGTCGCGCCCTCCGCAGGCGTGGCCTCAAGATTGTAAAGATGACCCGTCTCCTCCTGGAACGAAACGATGCGCGCGCGGATATGATCGAGCATCTTCAGCGCAAACTCAAAACCTGCCGGGGTTGTGATGTTCTCGCTTCCGTTCGTAAAATTGCAAATGCACTCATTGATCCCGTTCACACCGATCGTGGAGAAATGATTGCGCAAAGTTCCGAGGTAACGCTTGGTATACGGAAAAAGCCCGGCATCCATATGACGCTGGATGATCTTGCGCTTGAGCTCGAGGCTTGTCTTCGCGATCTGGAGAAGCGTGTCGATCCGGTTATAAAAAGCGCCCTCATCGCCCTTGGAAAGATACCCGATCCTCGCGCAATTCAGCGTCACAACCCCCAGCGACCCCGTCTGCTCCGCAGACCCAAAAAGCCCATTCCCGCGCTTCAAGAGCTCGCGCAGGTCAAGCTGAAGGCGACAGCACATGGAACGAACATGGTTCGGTTTCAGGTCCGAGTTGAGAAAATTTTGAAAATACGGCAATCCGTATTTTGCGGTCATTTCAAAAAGCGGCTCGCAATTGGGATGGTTCCAGTCAAAATCCGGGGTAATGTTGTAGGTCGGGATCGGGAACGTGAACACACGCCCCTTGGCATCGCCGCGCATCATGACCTCGATATAGGCCTTGTTGATCATGGCCATTTCTTCTTGAAGATCTCCGTAGACGAAATCCACTTCCTTGCCGCCGATGACCGGATGTTCGTTCCGGAGATCCTCCGGACAGACCCAATCGAACGTCACATTCGTAAAAGGCGTCTGCGTGCCCCAGCGGGACGGAACGTTCAAGTTGTAGATGAACTCCTGGATGCTCTGTTTCACGTCCTCATAAGGAAGCTTGTCGATCTTGAGAAAAGGAGCGAGATACGTATCAAACGACGAGAACGCCTGCGCTCCCGCCCATTCGTTTTGAAGCGTGCCGAGGAAATTCACCATCTGACCCACCGCGGAGCTCAGATGCTTCGGTGGCGCAGATTCCACTTTGTCCGGAACGCCGTTGAATCCTTCGCGGATCAGGGTCTTGAGGGACCAACCGGCGCAATAACCGGAAAGCATGTCCAGGTCGTGAATGTGGATGTCGCCGTGACGGTGGGCATTCGAAACTTCTTCGGGGTACACATGAGAAAGCCAGTAGTTGGCGAGGACCTTGCCGGAAATATTGAGGATCATGCCCCCCAGAGAATAGCCCTGATTGGCATTCGCATTCACGCGCCAGTCGAGCTTATAAAGGTACTCATTGACTGAGGAGGTGACATCGACCACGGTCTTCTTGTCCCGGCGCAATTTCTTATGCTGTTCCCGGTAAACAATGTAGGCGCGGGCGGTCTTGAGATGGTTGGAAGTGATCAGGACCTGCTCCACAATGTCCTGGATCTTTTCAATGTCGAGAAAACCCGGGGAGTAACGGTTATCAATAACTTTTATAACTTCTAAGGTTAAAATCTGGGCTTCCGCACCGTCATATTCCCCAGTCGCCTGCCCCGCCTTCACGATCGCGTGATAGATCTTGGCGCCGTCGAAAGGTACGATGGAGCCGTCACGTTTACGGATGCTGGTAATCTTCCTGGAAAGGAACGGTTCAGCCATGGCGTCTCCCTTTATCTGTTTTCTCTTTATCGGCCACAAAACAACATATTGTAGATATTTTTCAGCCAGCCACCATATCTAGTGCAAAAGGCGACCAACCACTCCAAAAAGGGTCCCTGTTTAATTTTTCGGGTCCGTCGAGAAATGATCTTTCTGCGGGGCGCTTAAAAAAAATGGCACCGATTCTCCTTAAAAATTTCTTCCTTCCACCCACCGCGCGCGTTTCACTTCATGACAAAGTGGATAATATTCGCATCGCAAAAAAGTTTCAAGGAGAATTATTTGTTTTTTTCTGGCGGGATTCTTCAGGGTAAAGATTTTCTAAAAAAGAACTTGAAAAATGAAAATTTTTATAAAAACCACCGCCTGAAAATCGGCGGGATCCCGCCCCGGACGTGAGAACCTGCTCAAAAAGCCCCGGCGGCTTTATCCCGGATCATCTCGATCAAGATCTTTGCGATCTCAGGAATCGGAACGCGATCCGTGTTCCACTGAGCATCATAGAGAAGCAGGTCCCGGATATCTTTATTAAAAAAGGTCTTCACAAGCCCGGCTTTCGCCTTATCCTTTTCTTCGATCAACTTGCGAACTTTTTTTTCGTCCGGCCCGAATTCAGGCATCATCCGTTTCACCCTCGATTCCATCGAAGCCTCGAGTCTCACATGAATCCCCAGAGAAAGATCGCGAGTCAAAAGCGTCGACCCTCGTCCGACGAGGATCACCTTCCCATGGATGGCAAAAGTTCGCATCAAGTGAAACATCCGTTTGACAGCGAGGTCCTGAGACGAACTTCCATAAATAAGCTGGGAAAGCATGTCCTCAGCCTGGGAGTGATATTCAGTCCGCTTGAGCGATTCCACGACCGCTTTGAGGGCAGGATCCTGGCCAATCATCTGGCACAACTGGTGACCGCATAACTGCCACCCCCGGAAGAGGGGCTCGGCGTGAAGTTTTTGGATCTTTTCTTCGAGGGCCGCCGCAAGAGCATTCCCTCCGGCACCGGCCTGACGGGAAATGGTCACAAAAGGAAAGCAGCCTTTTCTGAGATCGATGGGGGGACTGCTCTTTTCGTGGTAATGCAGGCTGTCAACAAAAGACGCCAACTTGTGGATCTCAGTCATGGAGCCTCCTCACCCATTTCAAATTTCAAATTTGAGATTATTTTAATATGATCCGTGCATCAATGACCCCGGCGCCTTTGCCTTCCCCGTAAACCATAAGTGGGTTGATATCGATCTCTTCGATCTCTGGAAGGTCACAGGAAAGCTGGGACAAGCGCTTCAAACAATCGGCGATGGCCTCAAGATCCGCCGGCGGCTCACCACGCACGCCTTCCAAAAGCTTGAAGGCGCGAATATTCCGCAACATGTCGTGAGCGCTAAGCTCACGGATCGGCGCCACGCGGAATGTCACGTCCTTGAGAGCCTCGACATAAATGCCCCCCAGCCCGAACATCAGGATCGGACCAAAGTGCGGATCACGTTTCATCCCCAGGATCACTTCCCTGCCCTTAGGCGCCATACGCTGCATGAACACGCCATCGATCTTGGCCTTAAGTCTTTCGCCCACCGCCATGATGTCCCGGAAAGCGTGTTGCACGTCATCCGCGGTATTCAGATTGAGCCGGACGCCGCCCGGTTTACGCTTGTTTACTTTTACTCCTCAAGAGTTTTTGTGTGTCCTTAACATGCCTCCTCAATAACTTATCTTGCAAATCAACCCCCTTCGCAACCTGATCTGTACCTCCCAATTTCATATATTCCTTGTGTACATCTCTTGCGACTCCTTCAATAAACGGCGTTGTTAAATTGCGCAGATCTAAGGCGGCAATCTCATGCGCGCGGGGATGAGGTATTCCACACAACCGCAAAGTTGCTAACATTGCCACATAAAAGCGAAGGTTATTCGAATGTTCATTACGGGAAGTCTTTAAAAAATCCTCACAACTCCTAACGATTGTCACACAATTCCAAAAAAGCGGTAACGAGTAGCTTGGATCAAATATGCGCCCGTAAGAATCATCTTTTTTCATTTGAGTGGAAGGACGTGCCCTTGCATTCGCTGGCTCTTGCAATGCGCACGCCATAACCGATTGCGCCATATAAAGAATTCCTACGATTTTCTTAACGGGTTTACCCAAGTTTTTGTATTGATTTTTTCGCCGGTCATAGTAAAGACCTTTAGGTGACAAAAATTCTTCTATATCCCGATGGATTTTGTCCGTTGCTCTTAAAGACGCTGAAGGTATCGATGTTTGGCTATTCGTAGCTTTAATAATACGATCACGGCTGGTTTCGCTGGACGGCATTAAAACTCTTACTAAAACAGTTCTCTCGTCGGTTCTTGGCGTAGACTTAGAAAAAACCTCGAAAATTTCTCGAGAAGTCTGTAATCCATTAACAATTTCAGGATCTTCAATATCTAATATTTTTCCGGTAGCACTCGATTTTGAGCAAAGCACCGAAATACCATTGTTAAGCCACCAAAAGTCCTCTACCGTAGAAGCTTCTAATGTTGTTCGAATTTCTTTGTTAACTTCCGTATTACCTTGATAATCCCGGACATTGCTTTCGAAAAGATGCTCTCGAATACGTCCGTCTTCACCCTTTATGAAATCATAAAAATCCTTTAGCCTAACAAGACAAATTAGCCCCCCACGATCAGTCGCTATCGAACTCTCCGCCAAAGACAACTTATAGGTATTTGTTGGCATTTTCCTTGCCGAAGCAAGCAAATGAGACGCTCCAAAAAAATCGAAAGAAAATTCAGCAGAAGAAAGAAGGTCTTTTAACGTCTTCTCGAGTTCGGTTACTTTACGCCTGACATTGGGGTGCTCTACATCAGTTGCCTTAGCAACACAAAAATACTGAACTTTCAATTTTGGAAAATTAGACGTAAAACCAAGATAAATCTCACGGAATTGAATAACTTTTTTCAGCAGGTCTTTATTATAAACTTTGCGAAGCGCGGCTGGCTTGACGCTAAAATTAAACAGATCCCGCGCAGAACCAATAAACTTTTCCACAACAGCTTCATCGAAGCCCGACGACGTTTTAGCTTGGATTACAACAACCCTAAGATCAATATTCTTTTTCAAAGGACTATAATCAGAATCATCACTGCAAAGAGCGCCATTTACAAAGAAATAAAAACCATCAATTCCGCCATCCCCTCCATCCCCTACAATTCCATCTTGAATTTCTTCATATGACAAATCATCATCCTTCAGCACCTGCTCAGCAGCAAAGAGTTCGAAATAATTACTTTCAGAAAGACCGTCTCCAATAGTCTCCATACGCTGTTCGAGTAATTGATTAAGCAACACCAAATCATTTTCAGACATTGCAAGCTCCTTTGCTAAATATTTACAAGAAAGCGTCCGGTTATAAGTTTTATGGTTTCATTCCGGATTTTTCGCGAATTCCGGGGACCCGCCACTGAAGCGTCATCGGGCAGGCACATCACTTAATTCTATTCCCTCACCCGTACAACGCTTAGGACTCTAGCCTGTAGCCGATAGCTAAAAGCTATGAGCTACTTGCTTCCCGCCTGCCTCCCAGGCTATTTAATGCGTAGAGTCTCTACTCGTATGGGAAAAGTTTCAAGAAGAATTGCGGGATTTTCCGGCGGAACAGGCGAATCTCGCCTTCTGCGTAAAAAGCGAGATGAGGAGCATCGCAGATGACCCGCTTTGACTTGCGGATATGACTGATCATGTCGCCGGGGTTTGCAAAATACGGAGCTGAGTTTTCTGTCATTCTATTCTCCGCGTCTCTATTACAAACTCTTTCTAAGACGAAAAAGCCGCCAAGGCCGCATCGACGCTTTTAGTCCTGTCTGAAAAATCTTTCATTCCGTCAGAGTTAAGAATTTTTTGAACAAAATTCTTAGCTAGGTCTTGCAAGGCTGTGTTGACACCGGCTGTAAAGTTAAACGACGTATCACTGAAGCCTTTTCCGCTGACAGGAAAGGAATCAATGTTGTCAGCATTAGGATAAATTACACGCACAGAAATGGAAAGGTCCGCACTAACCTTTGCATGCGGAGAATCCATCAATGCCCCCAAAACGCCATGCGTTAGTGAGTCTTTTGTAAATTCAGTCTGAATATCTGCTTTTAAGTTCTGAATTAATAGATACGCATCAAAATCCTTTGAGGCAATCTTAGGCGAACTATCAACAACTTTCACCTTCTCAAAACATGTTTGGCTTGCTCGAAGAAGTATCTTTGACAATTCCGAACCCACAGGGTAAACGGAATCGCCAACCTGTCCGTCAATATGCACTGTTTTTTTGAAATTTCTGGTTTCGTCTTCGATGACCAACCCAACGCTGATGGGGAATTTCTTTCCCGTAACTGTCTGCGGAGAAATTGAAAGATTGTCAGTAGATAAAGGCTGTGTAACTGCACACCCTGAAAGAAAAATCACTGCCAAAAATGGGACAACGTTTATTTTTCGCAAATTCCAATCCTTTCATCACAGTTAAATTGTCTGAACCCAGGCCAATTGCGTTACTTGCGCCAAACAGATTCTTACGGTCTTCTCATCAAAACCCGCCTGACTAATCATCATTTCCACAACCCTCTTTTCTGTTCCCGTGCTTCCTTCTCAAGCTCTAGAAATTGTGGCTTATATTTAAAATCAAATCGTCTGTAAACCGATGAGCCTCACAATGCTGCCATCACTGAGCTGGAGACTGTTGCCATCGATAACACGTGTAACGGTAAGAGGATTAGACTTTATAGAGACCTTGGAATCGGTAGAAAAGGCAAGCGGAGAAATCAAGGAGAATATCGCAAGAACAAGATAGAACCTTCGCATGCGAGATTATAACTTGCGAGGGAGATATGTTGCACGAACTTTATGATCTACGCAGGTACTCTAGCGGACTATTCCACTTAGGGCAATTTTGGACTTTGTCTTGAGTTTGTTTTGGAATGTCGCAATCTGAATAAAAAACGACAATAGTCGCTATTGTTGATCTCGCTCTGCTTACCGAAGCGTGAGAGATCGAATCAAGACTTCGCCTTTTTGATGTTTCCCTGCCGCAGAATTTTCAATCACAAAAGTAATTTCATCCACTGTCTGGCTGTTCACCGGCAGGAAGATCTGAGCTTCAGTCCACATCGATTTTAAAGGTATGTGCTCGAACTGGACATACTCGCCTCGGTATTTCATTTCCACTTTAATAGTCTCTGGAAATCCCTCTTGATCGTCACCCCTGATCTGAAATACCAATGTGCGGCGCTTTGTGACATCAAGATCGTTATAGTGGATATACACTCCGGAATAGGTGTAGCGCTGGCTGACATCATAATGAATTTCAAGGGTGGAAGAGCCCTTGGCTGACTCAACTATTTCAAAAGACGCCTTGGCGCGACCCGCCTCAGAAAAAGCGCCTATATCCTTGCGGACCTCCATTAAATCAATGGCCGGAAGAGTATCACTGGCAGGAACTGGACCCTGGGGTTCATGGAGACTACGAAAGGAAAGATTGCCCTCTTCTCCTTTGAGCAAGGCTTTCCCCTTTTCTTCCCAGCCCTTGCTATTCGCATAATCCCAAAAATAATCGGGAATTTCCTTTTTCCCTTCCAGACCATTCATGAAATTGCCAATGGAAAGCAGTTCCATTCCTTTATCCAAACTCAAAATTCTTCGGTTGATCACTCCTGTTTTCGGATCAATCGAATCGGTGAATCCGTATTGCGGACTAAAAGCTTTTGGATTCAAGGTCTCAATTTGTTTAAAATTCTCAATCACCTCTTTGGGAGAATATTGAAGCGCGAGAAAAGAAGAGTACGGGGTCACAAACTCTCCGGGAAAACGGTTGTAAGCGATCTCTGAAACGCCGGTCATTTCATACCGATCTTGGCCCGGCACTTCACCATTCGAGAACCCCCAAATTCCGCTTTTTGAAATGCGTTTTCCTTTATCCTGATGGATCTGAATCATGTTCATCG
>CAYMER010000214.1:0-4164 GCA_964389345.1 uncultured bacterium
CTCACTGCTGAACACGGAGAAATCCTGGGCCATGCGGGTCGTAAAAGCCGCGGCCTGCGCGACTAGCGAATCGATCATGGTTTGAATCTGCGAAACCTGCTGCTCAGTATCCGTGTATTCGATCGTGGTTTCGTTCCAACGAAATAAAATACGGCTTTCGGGACCTGCCATTATTTCGGAAACAAAAAGGGTCACTTCTTGTCCCTGATCTGTGCGGAAGATCACATTTCTCCCGGGTACAGTATCGCTTCCATTTTGCACCTTTGCGGACACACTCCTGGCCCAAGTCAGCGAGGAATACCCCATGGAGAATAAATAAACCTGGGCTGCTTTCTCCGGCGACATGGAAAAGAATACACCGGAGGCGACGGACCGTGTAAGCAACATTTGGCCATCGGTCGCATACGTTTCCCTCAAAACCGGTTTCATAGCCTCCTGATAAACCTTGTTCGTCAGATAATTCTCACCATTGCCGGACCACACATACCAGTAAGTTTCAAATGGCGGGCGGTCCCCTCCCAGCCAGAATCTTATCTTGTCTAGCGAAAGGTCATCATAATAGTAATAGTATCTGGTATAGGTGCTTCCGTCCGGACTGGGGAACATGGCATACGCATAATTGGGATCGTAAGTAAAAGTCCGGCCGTCCGAGGAATAATGTTTTACGAATTGCATTCCACTCGCGTCATAGCCGTAGATCTTATCCCAGCCATAGTGGCCCCCGATCCAGTTGTAGGTATTCACATCCCGCCATTCCGTATATTGTTCGACCGAATCCCAGCCGCTCTGCCCGAAATGACCGCCAAGATCTACAGGTTGCATACCATAGACGGCATCCACAGCACCGCCTACAGCATGGTAACCTTCATGGAGCGTTAAACCAATAATGCTCGATCTTTGCATCGAAAGCGTCTGATTGGAGTTGAAAACATTGCCTCCGAAATAAATCTTTGCAAAAGATCGATACGCCCCCCCAATCATTCCGGCCATCTGCGCGATACGCCCGTTATAGGAACTACTGTAATCGGCGTCGATCCAGGCGACGGAGCTGATAAAATTATTCCAATAATCCGAAGCATAATGCCTGATCGCGGTCAATGCATCGTAGATAACCTGTGCCGCCGAATCCAGAAAACCACGCAAAACCCCCGCAAAACTACCCCATGCAGCAGACCATTGATTGCGTGTTTCCTGGTGCTCTGTTTCGCTGTATAAAAGACCGGGAAGTGGAGGAAGTTCTTCTCTCAAAACCGGTACGTTGTTTTCCCAATAGACTTTGTAATTCCTGCTTACACCGCTGATCACTAACGTGAAATAGATCACATCCTTGCCATTCGTGTCTTTTTCAACCCTTGTCACTGTGATCTGGGTCATCAGAGCCAAAGCCCGAATGTCTGCAGTCTCGGGAATCCCCACTACAGGCAACAGCTTCACCCCCTCAAAAAGCAGGCTAGCGTCGTCCAGTTTGATCTCCCCGTTAGCGCCATAATAGCCCGCCTGAATGGAATTCGCATCAGCGCTATAGGTGGGAACACAGCCTTGGTGAAGGCATGTAATCCCGCGCAAATTAAGGCTCATCAAGTGAAGGCCGGACGCCGGAGCGACTGCGTAAACCTTGCTGTCGCTGACCGTCACCAGATAATTGCCGTCTGCCTGCAATTCCGCGGTGACCTTAAAACCGTCCCCGACCTGGACCCGAAGCTCTTCCGCAAACTCCATCACCGCCGGAGGAGGCGTGATCTCCACCACCACATTTCCTGCCGGTTCTCGGTACGTCTTTAAATTCGCATCGGGCCTCCAGTAATAAATCACACCGTTGGGATCGATCTTCGTGAGGCGAACCTTGCCCAGGTAAGCCAGCAATTCTGCCGGATGAAGGGCATTCGGCAAACACGACACCGATTTCGGGCAAGTCCCCATGGCTTCGTAAAGAAGCACGCTGTCAACCCCCTCGAATCCGCTATGCTCGGTTCTCACTGATTCTTTCATCACAGCGCCGTCGGGGCTCACATCAAATGTCATCCGATTCACCAGCCCCTTGTCGGCATTCAGATCAGAAGCCGCTTGCAACCGGAGCAACTCGATCTTATAGTTTCCACTGGCCTGCCGGACTGACGATATCTCGTAACCGCTTGGAAACGCTCTTCGCAAACTTTCGATCAGCACTGCGACCGCGGGAGAGGGCATTTCTTTTAGATCGATCTGATAAATAGGGCTTTGGACCTTGTCAGTTCCGAGTTGGACAGCTTCGTTCCAGACCGCAGTGATCGTACCTTCAAAATAGCGGACGGGATTATCCCCCTGCTTCGCCTCGACTTTAAGGCTCCCTGACCACATCGGGCACCCGGTTCCAAGGCAAGACACCCCATTTTTTATCTGGAATTCCACTCGGGTCAGTTGACCGAATCCGACACCCGCAACATTGGCAATCTCCTCAAGTACCCGGCCGGTGATGTTGGGGTCGGTTTCCAGAAGAAAAACGGACGGAAGACGCGACGTCTGGGTTGTTATCCCGATTTTAAGATCGGCAATAACAGCCGTGTCCCCAAACCAACCGCCGGTCAAAAATCCCGCAAAATGCTTTTGCTCACCATAGATAAGCACAATGATATCCGCATACTTCGACCAGGTGGGACATCCCGTGCCTAAACAGGTTACGAACTGACGGTCTTCAAGCTTGATATCAACGATATTCTCCGGTTTGATATTCAAGTATGCGGCGATCGCATCGCGGGATCCGGGAGGAACCGTTCCGGAGTCGTCGTTTTCAACAACCACATTTCCTTCAGCATTTTTGTAGGCCTTGTAATTCTTATCCCCCAACGTGAAATGAATCGCGCCGGTTGTATCCACCGATGTGACAACGAGCTGCGTCATCATTGTGATATACCGGGCTGGAATCATCCACTGGGAGCCGGGAGGAGGCAATGCGATTGATAGGCCGTCGTGATAGACGAGCTGCGACATGGCACTCCAAAGCAGTTGACTGTCCACAACCTGGTCCCCCGTGGAGCCGTAATAAACCGCATTGAGCGTATTAACATCGATCCTGATGTCATAAATCGAATGCGGCGGGACACTGTTAGTCCCACCGACCTCTTGTTCCCGAACTGAAAAGCTCATCTGATGCAGTCCTGTTGTCGGTGCTTTTACATAAATCTTCGCATCCGTCACGTTGATCAGATAGGTCCCATCTTTTTGGGCCACAGCCGTTACCTTAAAACCACCACCGATTTGCGCCTGCAGCGCATTCACAAACTGCCGCACGGCGAGAGGAGGAAGGGCATCAAGTTTTTCCTTTAACAACTTCCCTTCCGCGAGAAGCGTGTTCAGCGCGATCCGGGGATCGACCACAAGAAGCCACGAAGAGGAAGTCATCCCCCGCGGAGGCAACTGTTCCAGCAACTTTAATTCCTCGAGCGTTTGGGCGGCAGAAACCTTCGCTTCTTGCTCCTTGAGGGCGGCAAGATAGGCCTTCGCATCGCTCATAGCGATCTCGGTGCCTTTAACCCCTAATTTCACTTTCAAAAAACCTGCGTATTGCTCTTCGGCAGCATTAAGCCCTTCAAGTAAACTCCCGCTCTTTGTCAGGTGGGCCTGAATCTCTGCTTTCAACGCATCGCTGACGCCCACTTGTCCTAAATAACTTTCAAGGGCTACGCGAATGCCGTTTGCATCGGTCCTCCCCGCCGCGAGATCCGCTTTCAGCTGAGCAACCGCCGCTTCCCATGCCGCAAGCCGGATCACAAGCTGTGCCTCATACGCCGCGATCTCAGCATCGACCTTTGCCATCTCTGCCACAACCCTGGCCAGGATCTCGGCACGCACCGCTTCCTGCGCCGTCAGATCCTCAACGATCACTTTCCCCGTCGCATCGCGAAAGCACTTGTAATCCACTCCATCCTTCGTGAAAAAGATCGCGCCGTCCTCGACTTTGGTCACACTGATCTTGGCCATTTTCGAAAGCTTCTCTATATTGCCGATCACATGATCCGTGCAGTACTGGCCCGCACACACACCCATCGCCTCAAAAAGCAATGCACCATCCACCTTGATGTCGCCGTTCGGGCTGTAATAAAAAGCTTGAAGAGATTGAGGATCAACATCATATCCGGCGCTCTTACACCCTCCATCTGGTCCCGAAGTGCAAACTTCCAATTCTCT
>CAYMER010000215.1:0-8298 GCA_964389345.1 uncultured bacterium
CGGCCCAACACTTATTTTGACCGGCATCGGCCCGACAGGGGATTTTTCGAATTCCAGCAAGAGTTCAACCGCCAGCTTTTTGCCACCCGGAAGCGCCGGAGTGAAAGCTATTGGCTTTTAGATGCTTATGCGGTTGCTTCTCCGGTTTTGTATGCCGCGATCTCGAAATTTTTGCTACGCTCTCTCAGGGAATTTTCAGGGACATTGGGGGTTTCGATCATTAAAAAAGCCGATTTTTTTGTTGCGCCGGCAAGCGACGCCCATAGGGACGGATTTATCGCGCTCAGCAATTTTTCGCTTTCTTCCGAGAACGGCGGGAAAGTCGGCGTCGTGAGTATGAAAGGGCCTCGGGAGAAGGTCCAAAAATACATGCAGATTCTTCATGATGTAATGCACAGGGCGGTCCAATATGACGAACTCTATTTTTAACCTGCAGAATTATTTCTGGAATGTCTATGCGATGCCTCATTTTATCGTCGGCATTTTGATCGCTCTGGAGGGGATCTTTGTTTTTTCTCAGGGTAAAAAAGCGGTCAGCCACATGGCCTATACGATCACGACCGTTACTGCGGGGATTTGGCTTACCGGCGTCGGGATCGTGTGTTCGATGTCCCATGAAGCGCTCGCGGTCGCCGTTTCCCGCTATTACACCTGGCTCGGAATTATTTTTATCACGCCGGCCGTTTATTTTTTTAGCACGACATGGAACGCCGATCTTCTGAGGAAAAAAAGGAGGTGGGTCTATTTTAATTATTTTTCCGCGGTCGGATTCTACCTGCTATGTGTTTCATCGTCTTATCTTGTCCAAGGTGTGTATGCCTATCCCACCGGGTTCTTTCCCAAGGCCGGATTTCTGGAGCCTGTGTTCATTCTGTGGTTTTACACCGTCCTAGCTTTCGCATTCGCGAACTTTGTCCGAATCTACCGGCAAGAAAAAGAGGCTATTGCAAGAAAAAATGTAAAGCTTGTGTTCGCGGCCTTTGTGATCTCCTCTTTAGGTTCCGTAGAATACCTGCCTAATTACGGTATCAATATTTTTCCGGTAGCGTTCCTCCCCTTGTTCATCTTTACGACACTCGTAGGGTATTGCGTGATCCGCTACCGTCTCATGGATATCGAGACCGTGATCCACAAGACCCTCATGTGGTTGGTCACGACAGCTGTCGCGATCGTACCGTTCGCCGCCTTTATCTACTGGACGCAGAGCCTTCGGAACCCGTTGTCTGCCTGGAGCTCGATGTTCTATTACCTTGCTGTTGCCATCACGTTCTATTTCTATTTCCGGTCCATTCAGCCGCGGCTGGATCATCTTTTCCAGCGCCAGCGGAAGAATCTGCTCGCGGTCATGACGAAATTTTCCAAGGAACTCGTGCAACTGAAGAATCTCCGTGACCTCCTGCAAAGTTTTGCCCGCATGCTCCGTCGCCAGCTTTATGTGCGCCGTCTTTCGGTCTTTCTGCTTGATGAGAAAAATGGCCAGTACATTCCGGCCATTGCGAAGGGTCTGCGTAATCTTAAAAGCATCCCGAAAAACCATCCGTTCCTTGCCTGGCTTGAGCAAAAGGACGTGGTCGTGATGGGAGATCTTGTCGGCGCGGATCCTGAGGTGGAGATCTTCAAGCCCGAGATCGAACAATTCTTTCGCGCGACGCAGGGGATGGTTGCGGTGCCGCTCGTGCTGGGCGGGAAACTCATCGGGGTGGTAAGTCTCGGAAGGAAGGCGAATCTGAAACCCTACCGGCCGAACGAAGTCCAGTTCCTTACTCAGCTCAAGATCCCGGTAACGATCGCGTTCGCAAACTCCATGCAATATGAAAATATCAGCGAGCTTTACACTCAGGTCCGTGGAATGAGCGAAGAGCTCAAGCGGTGGAATGTGGAGCTGGAGCATCGCGTGGAGGACCGGACGCGGGAACTGGTGAAGACGCAGGAACAGCTCGTTCAGGCCGAGAAGCTTGCGACGCTTGGCACGCTTGCGGGCGGCGTGGCGCATGAGATCAATAATCCGCTGACCGCGGTCTTGACGAATGCGCAGATCCTCCGGATGAGCGCGCGGGAGGATGATATCGATTCGCTTTCGCTCATCGAAGAGGGCGCGAAACGGTGCCAGACGATCGTCCAGAAACTTATGAAATATGCCCGGAAGACCGCCGAAGAAGCGCCGCATAAGGATGTGGACCTGCGTGATGTGGTGAAAGGCACTTGTTCACTGCTCGGGTTCCAGTTCCAACAGGAGAATATCGAAGTTGAGATGAAGCTCGCGGACGTTCCGCCGGTCCAGGGGATCGCGGGGGAGCTTGATCAGGTACTCACGAATCTTCTTGTGAATGCTCGCGATGCCATTTTTGAGAACAAGGTCCGGGGCAAAATCAAGGTTGAAACTCGCCAGACTGCCGATGCAATCGAGCTTGTCGTCACTGACAACGGTATCGGTATTTCCCAAGCGAACCAGAAAAAGATCTTCGATCCCTTCTTCACCACCAAGGATGTCGGCTCCGGCACCGGCCTCGGCCTCGCCGTCAGTTTCGGCATCCTGAAGCGCCACAACGCCACGATCAGTGTCAACTCTTCCCCCGGCAAAGGCGCAACTTTCGTTGTTAAATTTCCGATGCAAAAGGTAAGTATGTCATGATTCTCGCGACGCTTTGTCATCCCCGAATGCTTTTATCGGGGATCCACGAACTGGATTCCCCGGTCAAGCCGGGGAATGACACGGGAAGAGGAAAGCCATGAATCCGTACGCCATAACCTCATACACGACCGCTTTAGCAACATTTGTGGTCGGACTCTATATTTATCTCAGGGATAAAAACACCTATCTGAACAAAGTTTTCTTTTATTATTCCCTTTCCATAGCTAGTTGGGCTTTTCTAACCGCCTATCATGCAATGGTGTCTGTGCCAGGGGTAGCCCTGTTCTGCGCGAAGATGATGCACATAGCCGTCTCATTCATTCCTGCTTTTTTTCTTTATTTTGTAGTAGTGCTGCTTGGTTGTGAAAAAGAAAAGAGGATTCAAAATCTCCTAAGCGTAGTATTTGTCTTAGCCGGAATTTTGAGCCTAATGTCTGTGATGACAGATTGGGTTGTTGCCGGAGTTCGAGCAAAGCTCGGATATGCCAACTTTATGGATCCTGGGCCGCTGTATTTTGCTCTCCTAACATTTTTCTCAGTAGTTGCATTGTTGGGGTTGTTATTTCTTATCGATGCGTTTCTTCGCCAAGGCAAATCCTCAATACATGGAAAGAAATACGCATATTTATTTTGGAGCTCTTTGGTTGGTTATGCCATGGGAGCTTCTAGTTTCTTTCCAGTATATGATCGCGCATGGTTCCCATATCCTTACGGCTCACTAGGGATTACTTTCTATGTCATGGTGGTGGCTTACGTGACATTTAAGTATGGATTTTTTGATTTGAATGATTTAGCCCAAGCGGCACACAGGGACAAACTCACAGCGATTGGGGTGTTGGCCGCGAGTATCAATCACGAGGTTAAGAATCCTCTATTCATCATCAAAGGCCTTGCGGAGAGCTGTCTTGAGCGGCAAAAGGAGGGGATATTTCCGAGCAAGGAAAAAGCGCTTGAAAGCGCCAATGATGCTATGAAGCGGACCATGGACCAGGCCGATCGGGCGATGGATATCATCAAGCGCCTGTCGCTTTTTGCCAAAGCCGGGATCGAGAGTGAGATTAAATTCGAGCAGGTGAAGATCGCTCAAGTTGTCGAGGATATTCTCCCGCTTATCCGGTATGAGCTTGCCGCGCACAATATCAGCCTTAACCGCGAATTTCCGCCGGACCTTCCGGAGGTTTATGCAGACCGGCGGTATCTTGAGGAGATCCTCTTCAACCTTGTTGTGAACGCCTGCCAGGCGCTGAAGGATGTGGGCAAGCCGGGGGAAATTATGATCCGGGCAGTCACAGGAAGTGCGCCCCGTACACACCGGGTGTGTACGCCGACGTACACACCCGGTGTGTACGGGGGTTCAGTCATTATTGAAATTTCTGACACCGGCCCCGGGATCCCGGCGGACAAACTCAAAGACGTCTTCCGGCCGTTCTACACTACCAAAGCCGAGGGTACCGGCCTCGGGCTTTATATCACCAAGCAGCTCGTTGAAAAGATCCGCGGCCGGATTGATGTCCAGTCTGAGGTGAGGCAAGGCACGGTTTTTATTGTTACGCTGCCCGTCTAAAACCCGGTCTTGGACGGGTCTTTGAAGGGTGTTGATCGGGTAATCGGGTACCGCATACTAAGAAAGCGCGAGGATAAACCATGAATCCGTATAATTTTGCTCTCTTGTGTTTTGGGTTTTGCACGATTCTTCTAGCGATTTTGGTGTTTCTAAAACGGAATGACCAGATAGGCAAACGGTTTCTCATTTTCTCGTTTTTCTGTGCCGGGTGGGCGCTGGCCATAGGAGTCAATTTCAGCGATAGCGCTTCTGATTCCCTGGCGCTTTTTTCATCCCGGCTTGGCAATGCCTTTGCGCTTTTCATACCTGTCTCTTGGTATCATTTCATTCTTACTTTTGTTGAGAAAGAGAGTTTTTTTAAGCGACGCATTAAGATTTTATATCTTTTTGTTTTTGTTATTTCCCTCTTCAGCTTTACTGCATGGTTTATTCCGGATGTCAGATGGATCGTAGGCTTTCGTTGTTGCTGGCCGGGGCCGATTTTTCTCATTTCTCCTTTATTGTTTTTCTTCATAGTCCCGTTAGGTTTCATCGAATTATTTAAGAAAATAAAAGTGTCCGAGGGGCTGGAACGTAGACAGATGATCGGATTAGCCGTAGCTACAAGCGTCGGATTTTTGGGAGGGGGGTTGACTTTTTTTCCAGTTTATAACATTCCCTTACCTCAATTTGGTTTGTTCATAACGCCGATCTATGCATTTGTTTTAGCTTATATCATGATCAAACAAAAGCTCTTTGACATCAGCGCGCTTGCGGACGCAATTCAAACGGCAAAACTGACGGCGCTGGGGGTGATCGCGGCGAGCATTAACCATGAGATCCGGAACCCGCTTTATGTGATCAAGGGACTTGCGGAAACATTAGCGGAACGCGTGTCTGATCCTTCTACTGACAAGGGGCAGGTTCTTACTAAGGCAAAAGAGATCGCCGAAAAAACGATCGTACAATCAGACCGTGTTCTGGGGATCATCAAGAGCTTCTCATCCTATGCCAAGCGGGAGACGGATAAGATTTATGAAAAACGGCAAGTCCGGGTTAAGGAAATCGTGGAGCGCATCCTTCCTTTTGTGGAAAGCGAGCTAAACCTCAAAAAAATTATGGTCTCGCAAAACATTTCGGAGGGGTTGGAAGTCTTTGCTGATGTTCAGTCCCTGGAAGAGATTTTCATTAATTTGATCGTGAACGCGTGTCAAGCTATGCCAGATGGAGGTGAAATCCAGATTATCGCTAAAGAGGATCAAAAACGGACGACAATCACGATCAAAGATAATGGTCCTGGAATTCCGGCGGAGCAATTGCCACGAATTTTCGAGCCATTTTACACCACCAAGACTTCTGGTACCGGCCTCGGTCTTTATGTGGTCCAACAGCTTGTCGAGAAGAACGGCGGGAAGGTCGAGGTTTCGTCCGAAGAATGCCGTGGCACCATTTTCGCCCTTATTTTTCCCTTATAGAGAATTTTGATTTATAAAATCCATTTTTCTAAGGAATGTGTCCTGTCTGGCCGATATAAAAGTCACAAGTTGATATTAGATAACTCAAAAACCCCAAGATGGTAGGTGCCAGATGTCAAAAAAAATACTTGTAATTGATGACGAGGAAATTCTTACCAAATCGTTCGCGTTGCTTTTAGAAAAAACAGGCTATGAGACTTATACTGCTCGGAACGGACAAGACGCTCAAGCTTTAGCTGAAGGTGAAAATATAGATTTAATTATCTGTGATATTCGCATGCCCGGTAAAAATGGCATTGAGACTATCAGTGCAATAAATCAAATTATGAAACAACAGGGCAAGAAAAATGTGCCCGTTATTTTCATTACAGGCTTTGCTGACGAAACATTGGAAACAGAGGCAAAAAAACTGAAACCTTTGGCGTACATTTTTAAGCCGTTTGACATGAAGGAATTGCTCGGTATTGTCAATCAAGGGATTAAACAGAGTTAACAAAGAGGGTTGAGTAAAATGTTCCGAGAGGCTGGTCTAAGAGAAAGAGTAAAAAGATATAAGAGTCAACTTGTAGCGCTCAAAGAACATCTCGAAAAGACCCCCAAGGATTGGGGTCGTTTTCAGAGTGAGTTCAACCAAGAAATCGATTCCATTTTTCGTGAAATCATGTTGTTTGAAAAAGAACAATTGAGGAAAGGGCAAGAAGAGAAAATTTATAAGCTAAAAAATTTATTTATTCAAAAATTTCGAAAAGATTTTTTATATGGACGCCATATTCAATGGAGCCTAAATAAACCTTATGGATATGCGGGGGATTTCCAAATAATCGATGATATATATCAAAGCTCTCCCGAAACCCAGGGCATTGACCGTTTGTTCGATAATTATTCGCAAATGGCTAGCATAGCTATTGCTCTAAGGAACCGCAAAGAGGATATGAAGCGTTTTTTAACAAAAAGTATAAGAGAATTTAAAGAAAATGGATTTCGCGTTATGAATCTTGCGTCGGGACCGTGTAGAGAAATCAAAGAATTGGATATTTTGAACACGATGGAAAAAAACGATATTGAATTTGATTGTTTTGACCAGGATGAGGCTGCCATTCAATATGCAACGAATCTTTTAGGAGATAAAGCAAAATTTGTTAAGTTCCGACGCGAAAATGCAATTCGTTTAGCCCTCAAAAAAGATATACGGGAACTAATCCCTTCGCAATATCACTTTATCTATTCTATGGGATTATTTGACTATCTTGACAATCGAATTGCAGTTCGTTTGGTTCGGAACCTTAAGATTTTGTTAGCTGCGGGTGGGCAAATGATTATTGCAAATATGCGAGAGAAATTTCAAAATCCTTCCGTATATTTTCTCGAATGGGTTGGTGACTGGAATTTAATTTACAGAAAAGAAGATGAGTATCGACAAATATTCCTTGAGGCGGGATTTCCTAAAAACAAAATTGATATCACGTCCGAACAATTGGGTATTATCCAATATGCGGTAGCAAAGGCGTAAGCCTTATGAGTAGTTATTTTCCACTTAGCGCTCTCGTAAATTGCTTGGCCGGGACGATTCTCGGCTTGTTTGTTTTTTTTAGACGCCCCTGCGACGTCAGAAATCAAACCTATTTTCTTTTTTCCATTTCAGTGGCCATCTGGAGCTACAATTATTTCTTTTGGCAAATTTCCAAGGAGTCTTTTCAAGCGCTTCTTTTTTGCCGGCTGTTGATGAGCGGCGCTATTTTTATCCCCATTTTTTATCTGCATCATTTATTGACCCTTTTAGGGGAGCAAAACTCGAAAAAAAGTCTTCTTATAGGATGTTACATTTTTGGATTTGCCGCGCTGGTAGCGGACACAACGCCTTTTTTCGTTTCTCATGTTGAGCCTGCCTTGCAATTTCAATATTGGCCCAAGCCTGGGTGGATGTTTGCGCCTTTTTTAGTCATCTGGATTGGCATAATTTTCTACACTGAATTTCTAATTTTGCTTCTAGCTTTTCGCTCTAAAGGCTCCTTGAAAGCACAGATGCGTTTTATTCTTGTCGGAACTCTTTTGGGATACATCGGAGGGGGGACCATTTATTTCTTGTGGTATGGCATACCAATTCCTCCTTATGGGAACATCTTAGTCCTTTGTCATGTTTTGACTACGGCGTATGTAATTATACGGCACCGCCTAATGGACATTGATGTTATCATAAAAAAAACCATCGTTTTTGCTGGAATTTTTGGACTTTTAATCCTGGTGGCGGGAGTGTTGACGGCGGTAACGCAAAGTTACGTCGGGAAGCTTATCGGCTTTAATTCGATCACGAGCAACATTTTGAACATTCTTGTCGTCATGCTGCTATTTGATCGGACGCAGAAACTGCTGGTCAATCTCACCGACAAGTTCCTGTTTCAGAAAAAGTATGATTATCACAAGCTCCTGAAGGATGCGTCGAGGGGGATGTCGAATATCGAGTCGCTCGAGCATTTGCTGGGGCTTGTGGTGCACTTTATCACGATGAAAATGCGTGTCCGGAACGCGGCGGTGCTGATGCGGGAGGGAAATAGCGACCAGTACCATCTCATCTACCAGCGCGGATTCGACAAGAAGTTCCTGACGCTCACGCTTTATCAAAACGACCCCCTGATTCATTATCTCGAGAA
>CAYMER010000216.1:0-3016 GCA_964389345.1 uncultured bacterium
CGGGCCGGAGCTCGTCGCTTATGTCCGCTATCTCGTGGAGCTTGGCCGTAAGCACAATATCGCCCTTGATGAATATCCAGGGATGCATTCTCTGATCCAGCTGGTGGACCTTGAGCGTCAGGTTGATTTTGACAAGGCTGAAAAGGAGACGGACGAACTCATCAATGACATGAAGCGCGTCCTCTCGCGCGAGAAGCTTTCCCGTTTCCTCACCAACACCGTCCACTTCCGCATGAAAAAGATGAAACGCGCCGTCTATTACGGCTACCTCCAGGATGAGATCGGGGGCATGAGCGTCACCCAGTCCGGGGGGGAGGACCTGAACACGAAATACGCGAACGTTCTTGCCTATATCAAGTACATGAAGCTCTATGACGCGATCGACGTCTCGATCTTTGATGAGATCGAATTCCTTGAGAAGACCGTCAAGAACAAGCTCTTCACGACGCCTGAACAAGTGAAGCTCGATCACATCCTTCGGATCTATGACATCTTCTGCAAAATGTTCGACTTTACGCTGACGAAGCAAGACGCGGAGTTTTATTACACTTATCAGGATGAGTTCAAGTCCCAGACTTTTGTAAGTTTTCTCAACCCGCTCATGGCGAAGTATCACTTCACCTACGGATTGCCGTCCCAAGTGAAGACACTCGATCAGGACTTACCGCGAGTGGAGCGCTTTTATAAAGCCGCTCTCGAACGCGATCAGGTGCTGATCGAGCGAGCGGTTGAGAAAACCCTTGCCACAGGGCAGAAGATATCCGCCATCGTCACAGGCGGTTTCCATACGCCCGGGATCGAGAAGTACCTTCGCGAGAAGGACATGTCCTATATAGTAGTCGCCCCGCGCATCACCAAGACCATCGACAAAAAGAAAGAAAGCGCGCTTTATGACGCCGCCCTTCGCGAAACCCCGCTCCCGATCGAAAAGGTTCTTTCCGAAGTCTACCTCCAGCCCCGAACGGGCGTCTTAAACGATCCGCGGTTTCAGCTTTCTCCGGAGTTAAGCTCGCTCACACGCGCAGAACTTCGCGCCGGTGGGGAGAGACTTAATTTTGCCAGAGCCGAGGTCCGGATGAGTATTGTTGCGAGCATCGCTGCCGCGAAGGATGCGGCCCTGGCGCTTGAGGCGATCAAGGTTGCTGCCGCGACACTGGACCCTTCTGCGCGCCCCCTGACCTCTGCCGAACTTGCGAAGTTTGACGGCGCTTATGTCGATGGCGATGTTATATGGCTGCTGAGCGGGACGTCGACTGCGGCGTTCCGGATCCAAGACGCCAAGCAGGCGGCGAGCGGAAAACGAGAAATCTCGATCGCCGGTGCACGCGCCTCGCAGTCTTATCAGGTTGGAAGCGAGCGCTGGACGTATTATCCGAATATCAATAGAGATTCGGCGAGGATCCCTCAGGCGATCTTGGACCGGCATACCGCCCGGCCTGGCGTTGCTCAAACGCAGGTTGCCGGCCTCAATGTTACGGTGGGCCAGCTGACCGCAAAGCCGGCGGAGATCGGCGCAGATCTCGGCGAGGAATACGAAAAAGCGATCAAGATCGCGCAAGCAAAGGCCGAGCAAGATCGTTATGATCTCAATCGGAAGCTTTATCAAGCGGCCGGGTTTGAGATCCCGGCAGAGATCACGACGGATGAGAACGCAAAGGCCGCATTCAGGCGCTTGCTTCTTAATCGAAGTTTTGAAGTCAAACTTACGGCGCTCACGACGGCGAGGGAAAAGTTAGAGAACAAGGGAGATCTCACCCTCAAAATGGTTTTGCGTCTTCTCCTCCGTTCCAGCGCGGACGCGATTGCAAAAGTTCCGGCAAAAATAGTCTTACTTCACAAAGCGGGTCTTCGTGTCAATGAGGTGACTGTTACATTCAGTGAAGACCGCATTCAGCAAGTGATTGATGAGCAATTGGCTGCCGAAGCCGCAAAGCAAGCCGCCGCGAAACCTGCGGAGCAACCCGTCGTCAAGCCCGCTCTCGCGCTCGGAGCCAAATCGGTTGCCGCTTCCGAAGCGGGTGTGATGGGGACAGCTAATCAGGTTGTGGCCCATGTTCGTGCAGTCCATGGAAGTTTTTTTAGTTTGTTGAAACCGGTCCGGCTGTATTCAGACGTGTTTGGCGTGGCATCTCTTGGACTCTTAAATAGAAGGATCTTCAGATTAACGGCGGTCTTCAGCCTGGTCGGTGTGGTTCTCGCGGGTATTTTTGGTTTTCTCGGTCTCGGCGTTCCTATTATTCTTGGCTTTACGGCCGTTGGGCTGGTTCTGTCGTTTTGGCGGATCATCGGCGTTAAGTTGGGTGTTGAGGTGAAGCAGGTCGAAGGGACCGATATTTGGGAGGTTCGAACGGCGCTAGGCGAGACTTTCTTTGTCGGGGGTGAGGCCAAGGATCCTGTGGCCGGGTTGTTTGGGGAGAAGAAGCTCGAAGACGCGGATGTGAGGTGGCGTGCGACGGTCGATCTCAGGGAACAGAACTACGCGTCTTTTAAGGAAAAGCACAAGAGCACGATCTTTGCAAAAACTCCCGAGGAGGCCCACAAACTCCGCATCAATGCGCTTCGTTTGGGTGTTGTCGGTGCCGTACTCGGAGCGCTTGTGGCGATTCTTCCCTCTGTGGCATTCCTTCCAGCGGTCATTGTAGGGGCACTGGTGTTTGGCATTGGGCGCATGATCGTCGCGGGTGTGCGCAATGAATTGAACGAGGCCAAGACTTCTTTTTCATTAAAAAACGGAGTGGTCAGGCTGATCGCGACTGTTGTTCATGTTGCGGTCCAGGTTCCATTCCACCTTCTAGACGGGTTCATCATCCAGTATTTTCGAGTGCCTATCCAATATTACTTGCTTGGCGGGCGCAATCAGCGGTGGCTTTCGGAGAAGGACGCGCAGGAGATCATCCGAAAGGCCACTATCGATGTGGCGCAAGAAAAGACAAAGAATATAGGGTTTGGAGAACAGTTCAAAAAAGATAAAGTGCTTGCCCTGCAGAGAACGCGTCCCGGGTACTACGCTCTGGTC
>CAYMER010000217.1:0-4671 GCA_964389345.1 uncultured bacterium
TGTGGCATGGGCGCGTCGCTTCCGGGTCGAAATGCCAGCGCTTGAAAGCCGGGATATATACAGGGCCTTCATCCGGACTTTGCGGGAATCTGCGGCAGTAAGTACCGGACGTGAACCGGCACAGCGCTCAGTCTCGGTCAAAGCCGAAGATCGTAATTTTTTTCACGAATTGAGCTCTTTCCAGATCCAAAGGATCTTCGAGAGATTTTCCGCGCAAGATGAGAAAAAGATTTCGTCCGCTGAATTGGCCATCATGCCCTATAGCCTTGAATTTGTACTGTTGGATGCGCTGAAGGTCCAACAGAAAGAGTTTAATGCGTCATTGTCTGCCGCCTACAAGGCGGCGCTCAAGAAGCGCCAGATCATCGCTGCGCTGAGCCCGGCCGGTGTCGCGAGTTTGTTAGGAACTAAATCCACTACTCGATCTCGTAAGGAAGTCCGCTCGGAAATGCGGCAGGACGGTGTTGTGTCCGCGAAGCAAAAATCGTCTAATTATATTCAAAGTCAGGATCGTTCACCGACCGAGCTTGCGGACTTGATTCGGAACAATGCAGAGCGTGGGAATCAGGCGGTCGCGGCGCTTCAGGGAATCCCTGTGAGTATCGACGTTTATATTCCGCGGACTGAAGGAACGGCAGGTACGATTCCTAAAGGTTCGGGTGTGCTTGGCACTGCTAAATTGGCTGCCGCTTCGCTCAAGGCCCGTTTGCCTCTTGCGAGCGTTCGGTTGATCGGTCCCGAGGAATATATTGCGGCATGGCGTCAAAGCGGCATGTTTGCTGAGTCGCCTTTTGACACGATCCGTGGTGAGGTGGCCGGCAATCCCGTCTCCCAATGGACCGTTGATCCGGCCGCGGATCTGGCGCTCGTCTTTTCATATGATCCTCTCAACCGGACGATAGAGGCGCGGCTCCGGGATTCCTCCGTGCCGTATCTTCTCCAGCCTCCGTATCCTTATGCGTCAGTCCAGAATAATTCCAGCATCATCGATCTTTCGGACCCCTTGGGTTCGCTGATCCTGAGCCCGGAGCTTCTCAAACGAAAAATGGAAAAGGACGGATGGAGTGAGCAGGAGCTTGCCTCCCGCCGATCCGATTTCCTCAAGGCTGCTCTTCGTGCCGGGGAACTTGAAAGTCTCTCCAAAAAAGCGGCTGACGTATGGGATCCTGCGCGATCCATTTGGTCCTGGGCTTATGTGGCAAATGATGACGCGCTTATGAATGAGTTATTCCAGCTGAAGGCATGGCTTGAACGTCAGCCGAAAGACAGCCCGATTTTTGACCCCAATGGGCGTCGTCTTGTGTTCTTCGTGATTGGCGAACGATCGGAGGATTTCCGGAAGTACAACGACCTTTGGAAAGATCTTCCGCTTGAGATCATTCCCGTGTCCCGGCTGTCTGCGGCGCAAATGAACGAGCTTTCCTCGGAATTGAGCGGAACTTTTATCAAGTCCGACGAGGGTGGCCGCCCGTTCTGGGTCGATTTCCCGGCCGATGTGACCGGCACCGGAAGCTTTCTTGGAGCGGTCTCCGCCGGCTCAATCTACCGGCATGACAATATCGATGCCGGTTTGTCAAAGGACCGGCAGCTTCTTGCCTTGCGTGCGAAATATCTCATGCTGAGGGATCCGAAAAGGCCGTGGACGGAACTTGATGAACGCGCTGTCGTGTCCCATTGGGATGATCTGCTCGGAAAACGGACGGATCGCTTCAACGATCTTCGGCAATGGACGCTTGATGCGCGAGACTTTTCAGACACGATGTACAAGTATTTTGACTGGAGCCGGAATGCCGCTGCGTTCCTGGCATCGGCCCGTTCATCGCAAAGCATTAAAAGGTCGGAGATGCGGGGAGTTACGCCTTTTGAAACGATCTTGTCATTCAATAAGGGAACCCTTAGCGACCCGAGAAAATGGGAGCGTTCGGCGCTGGATGAGAAATATTACGCCGAGATGAGTCAATGGGATGCCGAAAAACTGGGGAACGAACTTCGCGAGTTTTTCAAAAAAGGTGTGTTGGTTCCGATCAATGATACTTCACTGTTGGCGGTCGATGGCGGTAAAGAGTTTTTGATGAAGTTCATTAATCATCTTATCAATGGCAATGATGATGGTTTGAAAAAAATTGTGGGAGGACAGCCGGGATGGGGAATGAGCCATTACTGGAATCCCGCGAACTTTTCGTCAAACTCCATCATGGCAGTAGCCATTATGAGTCAGTACTCCGAACACGAGTTCCTGGAGTACCGTAGCTGGTACCGGGCATTTCTGATCCGGCTTGTGGAATATTGGGACGAGCTTGCGGCGCAGCAGCCCACTCCCACGGTTCAGAAAAAACGAACGAGCCGCGCGCCGATAAAAGGGAAAGAGACGGTGAGTCTTGCCGGGTTGGCGGAGGTGAATCCGGCGGACGTTGTGAAGAACGGAATGAAAGCAATGGAGGATATCAAAGCGAGAGCGGAAATGAAGCGGGCGGAGATCAGAAAGAGCGTCGGTATCGAAGTTAGCGAATTTTTCAGGGATATTTCGGTAAAAGGGAATTTGGAAGAATATCTGCAGTCGGATGATTTCTGGAATGATTTTAATAAAAAAATGCCGGTGCTTGTCACGATCGTCAGCCAGGAAGAGATCGGCGGGGTTATCGCGAGGATCCGGACCGGTATCCTGATCCCAAGTGGCTTAACTCAGGTTCAGGGTATGATCGATGCCATCCCTCTCCAGGAAGCGGATATCCGGGAGTTGACGGCGCGCATTAATGCCAAGACGGCCGGACTCAAGAGTCCGAGGATCACCGCCATCATGAGCCATCCCGGAGCCGATGCTGACGAAATCCTGAAGTCGTTCAAGGGGGCGAACCTTGACCGGTTGATCGTGTTGCATCGAAAGGATCAGCCAATGGGGGGCGCGTGGCGTAATTTAGGAATCCCCGTTACGGCGTTAACGATCGGCAGAAAAGAAGCAAAAACTCTTGCTCAAGATGCTGTGAAGGGGGCTCAAGGCAATAGAGAGATCACGGTAGGTTTTTGGTCTTCCGATCTTTCGGTTGGGGATTTGGGCATTCTTTCTATGTTGGCCGAAATCGGCCAGATTTCGAATCCTGAGTTGAAGGCGCTTGTGTTCGCGACCGCAAAGCTCGTTTTTTCGATCTATGCCTCTGCTTCTCCTGAACGGAGGGCTGAGTATAGAGCTAGTCCCGGTCTCTTGACGACTGCGGTTGAAAAAATGATCAATAGCAAGATCCCCGGTCTGACAGGGAAGAACGGCATGCTTGTTTTTGGAATGGCGGAGCTTGCTAAGGCCTTTGAGGCTCGCGAATCGATCGAGACGGCAGCGTAGCGCCGCTCTTCGAACGGCCGGGAAACGTGGAACGGGTAACGTAAAAGCTTCGCGTTCAACGTTCCCCGTCCCCCGGTTTTTTATCGGAAGAAGATTAGTGTGAGGAGAAAAAAGATGGGAAGCAGGATCGCCCCGGACCAGAGCATGTAGCCGAAGAAACTCGGCATTTTCCAGCCGCGGTGCTGACTGATCGAGCGGACCATAAAGTTCGGTGCATTTCCGATATAGGTCATGGCGCCGAAGAACACCGCGCCCGCGCTGATCGCCACCAAAAGGTTTTCGGGAATTCCCCAATGCGGCCCGCCCAATCGCAGCCCCTGCGCCAGCGCTCCGAATGTCATATAAGTCGGCGCGTTATCCAGAAATGATGAAAACCCTCCGGTCGCCCAAAAGAATTGCCACGGTTGATTCACACCGAGTTCACCGCCGTATTGCCTCAGGAGCTGGAGTGCCGGCACCATCGTGATGAAGATCCCAAGAAAAATGATCGCGACCTCGAGCATGGGAAGATGGCTGAAGGCGTTCGCGTCGTGGTAGCGCTTGGGTGTGATCCAGATGGAGACGACGGCCGCGATGATCATGACCGCTTCGCGATAAGGGAGCGGCAGGAACATGGCGGCAAGGATCGCTGCGAAACAAAAGAGGTTCCGCCAGCCTTTTACTTTGATCGGTTCATGCGGTTCGAGCGCTTTGGCCGGTGTTTTGTCCCTCAACAGGATGATCCGGTCCGTGAAGTAAAAAATGACAAGGAGCATGACGACGGCCGTAATCCAGAGGGGAAAAAGCTTCAGCGTCCAAAAAAACGGAACGCCGTTTAAAAATCCCAGGAAAAGCGGTGGGTCGCCCAAAGGGGTCAGCGCGCCGCCGATGTTGCTCACGAGGAATATGAAGAAGATCGGAAGATGCGCGTGATGCTTGCGGTGGCCGTTGGCGACGAGGAGTGGCCGGATCAGCACCATGCTGGCGCCCGTGGTTCCGATGAAATTGCTGAGGATGGCCCCGGTCCCGAGCAGCACGGTGTTTGCGGCGGGTGTGCTTCTCAGACTGCCGGCGATGTGAATGCCGCCGGAGACGGGATAAAGTGAGGAAAGAAGGATCACAAACGAGAGATAATCGCGGATCTGTTCGACGAGAAGTGCGGGGGCATATTTAACGTAGATCATCTGGTTCGGGAGTGAAAGTAAAGTAGAGACCAGCGCCTGATTGCGAAGCTTATGCCAGAACCCGTGTGCCACGAGCGGCAAGACCGCGATGGCAAGGCAGAGCCCCAGGAGTGGAAGCGACATCCAGAGTTCCGGTAGTAAACTATAATGATTCATGATATTTCCACCGGTGCT
>CAYMER010000218.1:0-2741 GCA_964389345.1 uncultured bacterium
GCCTGGATTCCCGCTTTCGCGGGAATGACAGAGCCGGGGAGGGAATGACAAAAAACTCGAACTCATTTATTGCTTCAAGCGAAGCTCGAACTCTCCGGTTTTGTCTTTTAAAACCACCCGATCCTCCAGGATCTTAACGACACTGAACTGATCGTTGGAATCTCCGACGCTAAAAAAAGACTGATTAATGATCGCGGTGGGCTTGGCACCCTCCCAAAGGATCCCCGCAAGTTCAAGACCATCTCGCGAGCTCTTGGGCCCGATATAAGCAAAAGAAAAAGGATCGCGATCGATGGGCAACGCTTCCGCGACACGGCTGAGTCTTTCGTAGAACTTATCGTCCTTTATGGGCTGCAACTTGATCGTTGGCCCCGAGAAATCCGGACTCTTAGATCCCGTCTTTAGCGAAGGCCCGGAAGCGGTTTGGGATGCTTGAGGCCTCTTGGCATCTCCGGCCCCCTTTTTAAAAAGAGGCATGCTTAAAAGCACCAAAACAAGTGCCGCGACCCCGATCACGCCCAATTGAAAAGCCACTTTTTTTTGCATCATCACTCCAGGAGATAGAGACTGAGATCAAGGGTGCCTTCAAGCCTCGGCTCGGAAGAGAATTTGTTGTCGATCGAAAGATTCCTCGCGACCAGAAAAGCCGGCACGACTTTGCGCAACGCATCGAGATATTTGACCAGATTGTAATACTCCCCTTTAAATTTGAGCGAGACCTGCACGCCATAGCAGACCTTGCCGTCCGCGCCCAGCGCCGCTCCGCGAGCGTTCACGATCTTCCGCGGACTTTCCGGCTGGATCCGCTCGACCCGCACGCCGAATTTATTGGCATAATCCGTCAGCATCAGCAAAGACTTCTCCGCGGTATCGGGAAATCTTCGGCCAAGAGCCCGCTCCGTCTCCCTGAAGTGGTCAAGAACCTTTGCGGGATCCTGGATCGTATCAATGGTCTGCTTTATCCACTTCAAACGGCTTTCAACCAAAGCTACCCTATCCTGAATATCCAATATCCGCATATCGGCCGGACCGTCTACGAACTGGAAAAAAATCACGGCCACGAACAGAATCGAAAGCCCCCACACAAAGATCGCGATCTGGGAAAAAGTGATCCGTTCTTTTTGAACGTTAATCATTTCGGAAAACTCCTTCAAGCCGGTAGACGGACACCGAATATCCGGTCACCGGTTTTACATCGACACGCTTGAAAAATCCGGTTTCCCGGAGCCTCCTAAGCAGGTCCTCAACCACCGGATTGCCGCCTTCATCCAGCCCTGAAGTCTCAAGTTCCATCGCCATGGAACGGTTGCTTGAGTTGACCTCAAAATGCCGTACCGCCAACCCCCCGGGCATCAAGTGCCCCAAGAGAAGCAAAACTTTATCGGAGGGGATCGTCGCCTTTTCCAATTCGCGCGCCAGATGATACTTCGGGAACGGTTTGGCCGAAGCCTGCGCGAATTTCCCGAAGTTCAGGAGCTCTTTTTCTCCCAACCTGAGACGATCCTGTAAAACGACAGCTTGAAGATTCGCGAAAACAAAGGACATCGCACAGATCCCCGCCACGGCGAGCGTTGCCATTCTCAAAACACTTCTTTGGAAAGCTTCGAATTTCTGTTTTTTAACCTCGGAAGGTATAAAATCCGCGCTTTTTTCGCCCGGAAGCACTCCCGCGACAGCGTTGACGCATTGACTTAAACGGATCGGATCGTCAGCGATGCCGGGATCGTCACACCGTACCGTCGGAGGAAGCTTCAGGTTTGAAACAGGCATCCCCAGCTCTCGCCCAAGAAAAAGATCCATACCCCGGAACTTCGTACCATGCCCCATCAGGAAGAGAGCTGCAGGCTTCTCTTCGTTCAAATTCTGCATAAAATAGGTCATGGAATAACGGATCTCACGGACAAGACCTTCCAGGATCGGCCGCAGGAGGCCAAAAAACTGAGTGGCCTGGGTTTCCCCGCCGCCGACCGAGAGTTCTTCGTGAGGGATCGCGATTGAGAGGATCGCCTGATCGATCTCCGCCTCCGCTTCCGGGGTCCTGAACTTCGTCCCCAAAAAGAGCGGATCGTTCAAACTCAACCGTGTCTTCTCGTAGGAGAACGACAAGTGCCGGACAAAAAGCAATTTTCCATTTTTATAGATCACGCAGGTCGAGGAAGAATACCCCAGATGCAACACCATCTGGGATTGAGAGATATCTCCAAGCGCTGCCAAAACCTTCGGCGTATCCAGCGGCGAGGCACTCACGTGAAGGACCTCGAGGCCGATCCGATTGAGCATCTGGATCGATTTTCCGAGAAGCTTCCGGTTCACAATCGAATACGTCACCGCAACCTTCTTCGCGCCATCCGGATCCTCGAATTCTTTGACGATCTCATAATTAAAGAAGACCGCGTCCTCGGTCAAGGCCCCTTCTTCCTTAGCGTGCCATGTGATCGCCGCCACAAGCTCGGCCGCCGGCATGAGGGGGAACACAGCATTCTTGAGAGTGATCACATTCGGGTCCGAGAGGGTCAAAAAAACCTTGCGATCCCTGACATCGTACTTCCGGATAAACTCCTTGAGGGCTTCGGGAATCGGGGATTTTACAAACTCGGGGGGAATGATCAGGGCGAGGTCGTGGCGGACCACCAAGACATCTTTCTCCCTTTCAAGCAAAAGCACCTTGAACTGATGCTTCCCTAATTCAATCGAAAGAAAAGAAGACATTGCGTTCCTTTTTTGGCTACGGTAACGATGCC
>CAYMER010000219.1:0-3280 GCA_964389345.1 uncultured bacterium
CTCGTGGACGCCGCGATCCGGAAAGATTTTTACCGCGCGCATCCCGATGCCATGAAACAAAAAGACAAGGATCGCGAAACCTGTGCTACAGAACAGGTCGGTTATGAATTACGAGGGGAGCAGGCCGGGATCGCGCAGAAGCTGATCACGCGTCTCCTGGCGGAGGCGAACGCCCGGTTGATCCGGGAAGGGCGGACAGAGGTCGTGGTGACAATGTCGCCTTTTGTGGACCTCGATATTCTGGAGACCATGCAGCAGGTGGATCGCTCCGGAATGATCAAGTGGGGCGATGTGGATGGTTATATGGAAGCCGTGATGAAGATCCTCCGGACGAAAGATCTTGTACAGATCAAGACCTTTGATGAGGTCACCCTAATGCTCAAACAATTGGGCAATACGATTAATGCGCTTCATTTGTGGTCTCCGGAAGAGCTCCGCGAGCAGGGCGTGCTGATCCCGGCGAATTATCAAGAATCCGCGGCCTCGGCCGAAAAACGCGTTCTTTTCCATCAAATTTACCCCCGCTCTGAAGCGCGGCAGCAAGTGGTCTATAAGATCGAGAGCCGGAGTGGAAAGAATAAGGTCGAGATCACAGAACAAGACGGGCAGGTGCAGGTCGTTGTGAACGATAGGCCGGGTTATCAGTGGCGGAACGACATTGAAGTGGCGGATGACATCGCGGAAGTGGTGAATGATCCCTTGAAGGACAAAGGAAGGGTCTATTTCGGATTTTTTAAAGCTGGCGGCCAGGATGTCGTGTTGCTCTATGATCCCAGGACGGAAACCGCGCCGGGAAACCGGTTCGGGCTTAAGCGTGGCAAAAAGGATGACACTATCTTTGGCGGGATCGACGCGACCGATGCCATTCTAGCGGATGTTTGGGCATTCGTTAATCTCCACAAGACCGTTACGGAACTTCCGGCCGCCCCAACAGCGGGCGAGCCTCGCTCTGGACGGTTTCCAGAGCGGGAAGAGGCAGTCTCCCCGGTTGCGGCACCGGAATCCGGAGCCGCAGTGCCGGCACCGCCGGTAGTGGCGGCGATGCCCGCGGAACATTTGGTTGCCGGACCGACCGCAACATCTCCGGCTACAACCGTGTTCAGGCCCAACGTTCCTGTGTTAACAACGGCGATCAGACCTCCGACAGCAGCGGTCAGACCTCCGTCAGGAACACCTGAGGTATCTCCGAAAAAGCCGCTGATTACTATCGGGAATATACAGACGGAAAAAACAATGATTGACGGCCGCAGGGTCGGGGTGAGGGTCTCTTTTGATCCCTCAGATCCGCAAAAGCCTGTTTTGGAAATTATCACAAAGCCGGAACCGACTCCGGAACAAATGCTGGGAATCAAAACGGAAATTCAACGATGGTTCGATGCCAATCCGAAAGTTCTCGAACTTCGTGCCGCGACCCGGCCTAAAGAGCGCGTCGCAGGCGCGATCCCGGGCGCGATCCCGGGCACTCCCAAAGTTACGGTCAAGGCAGAGCCGGTCATTCTGGGAAAGGTCTCGGGAAAGCTCGCCGATGGCAAAGAAGTTGTGGTCGAGATCTTGTACACGCCGCCCGGCGGGAAACAATTTTCACTGAAAGCCCAGCAGACGCCGAAAGACATTAAAGAGCACGGGGTCATCCCACAGGCGCAATTAACCGCTGTTGTCCCGGATATCGCGGTATGGGTCAAGGCCAATGAAGCTGTTGCGGGACTCAAAATACACACCGCGGATCTAGCGTACGACCGCCAGGTGAAGGAAGCCCGGGCTCAAGCGTTCGCAAAGGTGGCCGCGAAAACGATCACTCCCGAGAAAGAACCGGCGCGTCCGCAAACGGCCGCGGAACTCTATGCGATGTATGAGACCAAAGGCGATTTTGCGGTTGAAGAGGCGGAAAAATACGTTGAGGGTTTGATCAAGGTCTATTATGCGAAGGATGCCCCGAGACGAGAGGACGCCTTCCGCATCTGGAGAATTTTCTCCAATAAATATCCGTATCTCGTAGGGGTCCAGGAAGCGCACACGAAGAACACCGGGGAGGCGAAGCACGGGGACCTCAAGAAGATTCTCGAAGGAGTCCGGGAGCTTTTGTCGGCGCAACGGCGGTTCAAGATTCTGATCTGGGCGGCGGGCGGAGCGATGCTGCTCTTCCCCGGGATAGGGCTCATTTTCAGCATCAAGGCGGCGATCGTTCTTTTTTCAATAGCCTTTCTGGCCGGCAGCGGTGTGGTCCTTTGGGCAAGCAGCACCCGCGACGAACTTTTAAGGGCCGGAGAAACGAAGTCCATTGAACTTTTGAAAGCCGTTCTCGAAAAAGAGATCTTGAAGCGCGAAATGGAAGCTGCGGCGAGACAGAAAACGCTTGCCGGACAAGACGTCGCACCCGTTGCGAAGGGGCCTGTAACCGAAGCCCGTGGATCGGGAGAGAGTGACAGCACCGTACGTGCCGAGGTCCGCCAGGACGAAACGCCTGAAGTCCTTCATAGTTTAAGCCGGGTCTTGATCGGTGACGGCCTGACATATCATATTGTTATGCATGGTCCCGGAGGAGAAACGGTCGACGGGGATCTGGCCGTAACCCACATGAAGGTGACGTGGAAGGGCGAGCAAATCGGTGATTATCGACGCGTGGAAATCTTGCATCAAGGCGTGTCCGTAGCCTCGGTTCAGGGCGGCGGGTTCCTGGACGTGAAACCTTTAAATGACTGGACCCTGGACATTACCAAACGCTCGGAGGCCCGCCAAGATCAGACTCCGGCAGGCGGGTCCGGTCTTCAGTCTGGTTTGGCCCGCGCCGAGATCAGAAGTTCTCTGACGAAGCAATTGATGCTGGCGGCGGTTATGGGGATGATGGCATTTTTTGTTTCGGCAAAAGAAATTTATGCGACAGACCCTGATACGTCCTCTGCGTTAACAACCACCAGCGAAGAGCTTGCCGTTGCCGGCCTTCCGGTCGTAAATCCCGTTTCGGATGTAACCAACCAGCTTTCCACAGCGCTTTCCGGAACCAAATCGGCCGGCGATTCGATCTGGATCAATGGCGCGCAAGCAGTTCCGGGCAATGCCTCGACAACATGGCAGGCCACCGTGGCTTTAACCCATGAAGGTCTCAATACATTTTCTGTAGTCGCCAAAGATCCGGGCGGGAACCCAAGTACTCCTGTGGCGGTCTCCACGATCCGCGATACGATGCCGCCTATTGACGAAGTTGGATTTGTTCGTCGGGATGGCGCCACCCTGAAAGTCGGGAACGGGCAGATCGGAAGAGCACACGTCTGAACTCCAGTCA
>CAYMER010000220.1:0-4426 GCA_964389345.1 uncultured bacterium
GCCCTGACCCGGAAGTTCCCGCTTTACCCGGAACTTCAAGCCTAAAAGAAAAGAGGTCGCATGCGCTGTCCCTTTTGCAAACAGGACTCCGACAAGGTGATCGATTCGCGTGCTGCGAATGAAGGGGAGGTGGTTCGCAGACGGCGTGAGTGCACAGCCTGCAGCAAGCGATTCACCACGTATGAAAGGGTCGAGGAGATTCCGATGTTCGTGGTAAAAAAGGACCAAAGGCGTGAGTCGTATGAGCGTTCCAAAGTTCTCTCCGGGGTGTACAAGGCTTGCGAGAAACGTCCTGTGCCACTCGCGGTCCAGGAAAAGGTCGCGGATGATCTCGAGACCACGATCCGCGAAAAATATGACCGGGAAGTTCCGTCCCGGATCATCGGCGAGTTCATCATGCAGCGGCTCGCGAAGGTCGATCAGGTGGCGTATGTGCGCTTTGCCAGCGTCTACCGCGATTTTCAGGATGTGAGCCATTTTATGAAAGAACTGAAGTTTCTGCTGGCGAAGCCGAAATAGTCTTTTAACGAAAAGCTTTATTGTTGTCTTTGGAACTGTATTGTATGATACTAACCCAGCGAAGCCGTGGGAACGGGTCCGGAGGGTCGGGCGCGGGAACTCGGTTCAAACCAAAAGGAGAAAGCATTATGGCGAAAGCGAATTCAGCGTTTATGAAACCGATGACTGTGAGTGCGGAACTGGCGGTCGTGATCGGTAAGGGTCCGATGCCGCGCAGTGAAGTTGTGAAAAAGCTTTGGGTATACATCAAGAAGAACAATCTCCAGGATCAAGCCAACAAGCGTAACATCAACGCGGATGCCTCGCTCAAGGTCGTGTTCGGCGGTAAGGCGGTCGTCAATATGTTCGAGATGACCAAACTCGTCAGCAAGCACCTTTCTTAAGGCTTCTTTCGTTTTTCATCGCTCTGTCCGTCGCCGTAAGACGAAGGGTAGGGTCCATGTAAAAGTCGGATGGATGGAGGGGGTCCGGAAGCAACGCTTTCGGACCTTCTCCAGCTTGAGATCGAGGCGCTTGGGAGGTTCGGCGAGGGGAGCTGCGTAGTGTTTCACTTTAGCCGATCACGAAATTACTAAAAAAAAGAGGGATTCTCATGGGTAAGTTCGGCATCGTTTTAGCATTTCTTCTTTCTGTCGTTGCTGCAGGTGGCTCCTATTATCTGTATCAAGGCTGGGTCGAAGAACGTACTGTCCGAGGCAGTGTTGAGGCCAAGTACGATCAAGTCAAAGAAAAAATGATCATCGTCCAGTCCGAGAAAGAACAGATCGCAGCTAAAAGCGAAGAATATCGCACCAAGGCCGAAGCGATGCAATTTCAGCTTGAAAGACTTCAGACCGAACAAAACCGTATGGATTCCGAGAAGGCTGTGCTCGAAAAACAACTCAAGAACCATCAGGAGATGATTGCTGAACTCCAGACGAAGATGGGGGAGCTTGAGAAAAAGGCTAAGGACGCTCAGGCCGCCTGCGGAGTGAGTCCCGCGGATCTGAAGACGGATCCCTTTGCCGCATCCCAATCTTTTACAAACACATCGGCTTCCGTGCCACCGGTCTCAACAATGGCCGCTACCGGGGCCGGAACTTCTCAGCTCGTTTTTAAGCCTGTGACTTCCGGAGGCTCGGTCACTTCCGCAAGTTCTATGCCGCCGGTCGCGCCCGCAAAGCCTTTTAGCACAGAAGCCACAAGCGTGGTTCCTACCGCAAAAGAAGAATCTGCAATCGCGGCGCCATCCACATCGGAAACTCCTGCCGCTACGACGGTGAAATCCGTGCAGTCTTCTGAACCCTCCGCAACTGCCGGGGCAACGGCAAGTGCCAAAGTTCTTACCGTAAACCGGAAATTTAATTTTGTGGTCATCAATCAAGGAATTCAAGAAGGACTCAAGATGGGGGACAAGCTGAAGGTTTTCAAACAGGGTCAGGAAATCGCGACGGTCCAGATCGAAAAACTCTATGACAAGTTTTCCGCGGCCACCCTTGTGGAAGAAGACCCCAAGCAGCAGGTTGTTGAAGGCGATGAGATTCGCAAAGCCTAAGCTTCTTTTCTTATCCATTTTGTTGGGGGGAATCTTTTTTTTCTCCCCGGTTTTTGCGGCCGAAGAGACGTTCTCAACGGAGCAATTGAAGAGCGAGCTCACCGATATCAAGACCCACTTAGAGACCCTTGAGGAACGGCAGAAAGAAATTATTGCCAAAGAAGACAAGATCCTCGAGGAGGTCGATCGAGTTCGTATTTGGGTCCATAAAAGATAGTTTTTCATGCCCCTTCTTTCATTCCCAGGACCCGGTCATTTCCGCGGGACCTACGTCCCTCCGGGCGATAAATCCATTTCCCACCGGGCGATCCTTTTCGGCGCTTTAGCCGAAGGGGAGAGCGTCTATGAGAATTTCCTGGAAGCGGAGGATTGTCTTCACACCCTGGAAGCCATGCGTCGGATGGGTGTTCCGATCCAGCATGAAAAAGGGACGGGCGAGGTTCGGATATCGGGGAAAGGACTTCACAAGCTCTCGGCACCGGGTCAGGAACTTTATCTTGGGAATTCCGGAACTTCCATGAGGCTTCTTTTGGGGATTCTGGCGGGTCAGCGCTTTGAAACCGTGCTCACCGGGGATCCGTCCCTTTCGGCGCGGCCGATGCGCCGTGTGACCGATCCCTTAAACCAGATGGGTGCACAGATCAAGGGTAAAGAGAACGGAAATTTTGCACCGATCACGATTCGCGGCGGCAAACTTCGCGGGATCGATTTTGATAACAAGCTTTTGAGCGCGCAGGTCAAGTCCGCGCTCCTTTTCGCAGGGATGTACGCCGAAGGAAGAACGATCGTTCGTGAGGCCATTCCGTCACGGGACCACACGGAACGGTTCCTTGAAGCGGCCGGGGCGCGTTTCCAGAAGATCGAGAATCACCTTATCGTTGAAAAGACCGAAATGCTTTTACCGATCCACGCTCGCGTTGCAGGCGACATTTCATCGGCCGCTTTTTTTATCGTAGGCGCCGCGATGATCCCGGGATCCGAGGTGACCGTTCAGGATGTCGGATTGAATCCCACGCGCACCGGTCTTCTCGAAGTCCTCAAACGCATGGGCGCGAAGATCGAAACTGAAGTGACGCAAACGGTCCCGGAGCCGATGGGGACGATCCATGTGTGTGGCGCGGAACTGGAAGGTGCGGGGATTACGCACGAGGAGATCCCGTCCTTGATCGATGGACTTCCGGTTTTGATGGTTGCCATGGCGCTTGCGGAAGGGGAAAGTCTCATCTCGGGGGCCTCCGAACTTCGCGTCAAAGAAACGGACAGGATCCAGTCCATGGTCAAAAATCTGAAGGCTCTTGGAGCATCGATCGAGGAGCTTCCGGATGGATCTCTTATCCGGGGCGTAGAAGGGTTTCGGGGCGCAACCGTTGAGAGTTTCGGAGATCACAGGACGGCGATGAGTATGGCCGTGGCAAGCCTTGCCGCGAAGGGGACGATTACGATCACGGATACCGCCTGCATCGCGACCTCGTATCCTGCTTTTACGGATCATTTTCGCCGGCTTCTCAAGTCCTGAAGTGCGTGGTTGTTTTGGTTTGACAGTGAAAAAGGCTTTCGATATACTACGGCCTCTATAAACGCCAGCCCACACAACAGATACGAAAAGGCAAAGCCCATGTTTTTGATCGATCGATTGTTAGGATTCTTCTCAAGCGATATTGGTATCGACCTCGGTACTGCAAACACCCTCGTTTACGTCAAAGGCCAAGGCGTTGTGTTGTGTGAGCCTTCCGTG
Source organism: uncultured bacterium (assembly GCA_964389345.1). GTDB lineage: Bacteria > Omnitrophota > Omnitrophia > Omnitrophales > Aquincolibacteriaceae > Aquincolibacterium. The sequence goes on from CAYMER010000220.1 coordinate 3,789, forward strand.
GTCGCCATTGATCGTTCGACCCACCAGGTTCTTGCCGTCGGGGAAGAGGCCAAGCGCATGCTCGGCCGTACGCCCGGCAACATTACTGCCATCCGTCCCATGAAGGACGGCGTGATCGCGGACTTTGATATCACCGAAGCCATGCTCCGTTATTTTATTCGCAAGGTCCATCGTCGTAAGACAGGGATCAGCCCGCGTGTTGTGATCGCGGTCCCAAGCGGCATTACCGAAGTCGAAAAACGCGCCGTGAAAGATTCTGCGGAACGGGCCGGAGCGCGCACGCCGGTTTATCTTGTGGAAGAACCTATTGCCGCGGCGATCGGTGTCGGACTTCCGATCCATGAGCCGGCCGGAAATATGATCATTGATATCGGCGGCGGGACGACCGAGATCGCGGTGATCTCTCTTTCGGGCATCGTGTTCGCCAAAATCATCCGTATCGGCGGGGATGAGTTCGATGAGTCGATCATGTCGCATATGAAGAAAGCCTATAATTTGATGATCGGGGAGCGCACGGCCGAAGAAATTAAGATCCGTATCGGTTCCGCGTACCCGCTCGAAGAAGAAACGACCTTGGACGTCAAAGTACGCGATGTCCTCGCCGGATTTCCGAAAACGATCAGCGTTACGAGCGAAGA